>JBDHZJ010000050.1:0-9838 GCA_039811825.1 Propionicimonas sp. | reverse complement strand
CAGGTGATCTGCACGGTGAACGGCCAGATGCGGGTGATCTCCGTCCGCGACGAGTCGGTCACGTCCACGGTGGCGACGGCCGAGCAGGCCGACCCGAAGGTGCCCGGCCAGGTGCCGGCCCCGTTCGCCGGCGTGGTGACGCTGGTCGTCGAGGTCGGTGACGAGGTGAAGGCCGGTCAGCAGGTGGCGACGATCGAGGCGATGAAGATGGAGGCTGCGATCACGTCCCCCGTCGGCGGCGTCGTGAAGCGCGCCGCCATCGGTCACGCCCAGGCCGTCGAGGGCGGCGACCTCCTGGTCGAGATCGCCTGACCGGGCGGGCCCGCCCCACAACCCGCTGGCCGGACCGGGTCCGGGCTCAGTGCAGCAGCCGGACCGGGTCGATCCTTGCGGCCCGGTACGCGGGGTAGAGCCCGCCGCCGATGCCGACGACCACGACGACCAGCAGCAGCACGGCGAGGTTGCCGAGGGAGAAGACCAGGGGTGTGTCGAGGAACGTGAGGATCACGAAGGCGATCGCGTTCCCGAGCAGGCAGCCCAGCACGGCGAAGGCGGCCACGACCACCCCGGCCTCGAGCAGGAAGATCGCCTGCACCCCGCGGCGGGTCATCCCGAGCGAGCGGTAGATCGCGATTTCGTCCGCCCGTTCCAGCGTCGCGATGTACATCACGTTGACGATGTTCAGGGCGGCGACCGCCAGGGAGATGGACGCGATCAGCGCGAGGAAGGTGCCGACCGTGCGGAACATCTCCGTCAGCGCGGCGGTCTCCTCCGCGGAGAAGTCCACGAACCGCAGGTCGGCCTCGATGCCGTCGTTCAGCTGGGCGAGCACGGACGCGCGGACCTCGTCGAGCTGTTCCGGGCGCATCGCGACCAGGGTGTAGCTGCTCGAGACGGCGACGTCCTCGGTGTCCACCACATCGGCGAGGCGGGCGGGCAGGAACAGCCGGGTGTTGCCGTTCGCGCCCAGGCTGTCGGTCAGCCCGACGACGGTGAAGCCGGCCCCGTCGATCAGCAGTTGTGAGCCGAGCGGCAGGGCGGTGTCGAACTCGGTGTTGCGGTAGGCGATGACGCTGTTGCCGACGCTGTCGGCGAAACCGGCCCCCTCGACGACCGGCACCTCGTCGGTGAACTCGACGACGAGGTCGTCCAGCCGGCCGCCCGCGGGGGTGGCCGCCGAGAGGGTGCGCCCGCGCAGGGACGGCTCGAAGCTCGCGACGTCCGGGCGGCGCCGGATCGCGTCGAGCCGGGCGGTCATGTCCGGCTCGACGATCCGCTCGACCACGTCGACGTTGCTCTCCGCGCTGCTGGTCAGGCCGACGGTGAACCCGGCGCTGTTGTCACTGCGCAGGCCCGCGTAGAAGCTGTCGGCGAGCACGACGATGAGGATCACCGAGGTCACCCCGACCAGGACGCCCATGCCGGTGAACACCACCCGCAGCTTGTTGAACCGCAGCCCGTCGATGCAACTCCTAGCGAAGAAGATCACGGTGCACCCTCCCGTCGACGAGTTCGACCGTCCGATCGGCGGCGGCGGCGATCTCCTGGTCGTGGGTGACCAGGACCACCGCGCAGCCGAGGTCGGAGTGGACCCGCCGGAGCAGTGCCACGATGTCCTGCGCGGTGGTCGCGTCGAGCGCCCCGGTCGGCTCGTCCGCGATGATCAGGTCGGGCCGGGCGAGGACGGCGCGCGCGATGGCGACGCGCTGCTGCTGTCCCCCGCTGAGCTCATCGGGATAGCTCGTGGCCTTGTCGGCCAGGCCGACGTCGGCCAGGCAGGCCAGGGCGAGCGCGGGGTCGTGGGTCCCGGCACGGATCGCCCCGGCGAGTTCGAGGTTGCGGGCGACGGTGTAGCGCGGGATCAGCTGGAAGTCCTGGAAGACGTAGCCGACCCGCCGGCGTGCCGTGGAGATCCGGGCGTCGCCGGCCCCCCGGTAGGCGGTGGAGTCGAGGAGGTACTCGCCGCGGTAGTCGAAGTCGAGCAGGCCCAGGATCTTCATCAGGGACGACTTGCCCGAGCCGCTGCGCCCCACGACGGAGACGAACTGCCCCCGCGGGATGGTGAGGTCGACCGACCTCAGCGCGGTGACCTCGAAGTTGCGCCCGCGGTACACCTTCTCGATGCCGACGAGGTCGATCACCTCACTGCCCGACCTTCTGGATCACGTCCCCGGCGTGCAGGCCCCCGTCCGTGAGCACGAACTGGCCGGTGTCGTCCTTCTCGACCCGGACGGGCACGCGGACGCCGTCGGAGAGCACGAAGTAGTCATCCCCGTCGCGGCCCAGGTACGCCTCGGGCACGACGAGCCCCGTGCCCGCGTAGGTGAGGCTCGCCGATCCGTGGTCGCGCGGGACGAAGCCGCTGACCGGGTCGACGACCTCGTAGGTGAGCTGGTAGCGCGGCGACTGCGGGTTCGTGGTCTCCGTCGGGCTGTAGTTCACCGAGGCGAGCCGGAGCGCCGCGACCCGCGTGGAGCGCACGTGCAGTTCCGGTGCGTCCTGCCCGGACAGCAGGTCGACCTGCTCCTCGGTGGCGGTGTACACGAACGTGTAGGCGGTCGACTGCAGGGACACGGTGCCGCCCTCGATCGAGACGGTGCCGTCCCAGGGGGCGTCGGCCCGGAGCCCGGCGAGCGCGCGCCGGGTCGTGCCGGCGAGCCTGTCGGCGGTCCGGCGAAGGGTCCCGAACAGGCCGCGCAACTGGTTGACGGTCTCGGCGACCGCCCAGTGGTGGTCGGTCTGCAGCTGCCGGACGTCCAGGGCCCGGTCGGTCTTCGCCACCTTCCCGATCGGCTTCTGCGCGAGCAGCTTGCGCAGGTCGCTGCCGTACTGGGCGAGTGCCCTGCGGTGGCCGATCAGCGTCGCCTCGATCTGGAGCTCGACGTCGCGCAGTTCGCTCGACGGCGCCGTCGCCGCCACGACGAAGCCGACGGCCACGCTTCCTCGCGACAGGACGCGCAGGGCGCGCGACGCCGTCGCCCGCCGTTCCTCGAAGCGGGCCAGCGCACGCCGCTTCGCCCGGAGCCGGTCGCGCAGGCCGGACGTCTGCCGGGCCAGGCCGGCCCCCTTCTCGACGTGCTGGCCATCGGCGTAGCGCGAGTCGGCGGCGGCGATGTCGAGCTTGCGCACCTGCTCCGGCGCGAGGTGGCCGGCGTAGGAGTAGCTCGCGGTCTGCAGGGTGTAGGTCTCGACCGCGGCCGGTTCGGCCGGGCCTGAGCACCCGGCGAGCAGGAGGAGCCCGACCAGGGCCGTTGCGCGCCGCGCCACGGTGCGTGCGGACGGAACCGTCGCCATGCCGGTCATTTCGCCGTGGCGAGCAGCGCGTCGATGGCGGCCAGCCTGTCCGCCGCGTAGGCGTCGCGGTCGGTGCCCAGGAACCATTCGCCCTCCTCGGCGATCCGCCGGCGCGAGTCCTCGTCGAACTCGGCCGCGTAGAAGCGCTTCCCGTCGAGGACGAAGATCGAGTAGACCCGCGCGTCGAGCCGGGCCGCGTCGGCGCTCAGGTGGCCGAACCCGACCACTTCCTGCTTCGCGGGTGGTGGCTGGGCCGGGTCGTAGCTGGTCAGCGAGATCGACTCCATGCCGGGCTCTGTGGTCGTGGCCACGAACAGGCCGGGGTGGTCGCTCAGGAACGCCGGTGCGTCGACGCGGTTGATCAGTGCGAGCAGGGTGCCGTCCGCGGCGGGGACCGTGCCGGCGGAGCCGGACGAGCCGCAACCGGCGGTCGCCAGCGCCAGCCCGGTCAGGAGGGCGGTCAGTCGGAGCATCGTCGAGGCGCGCATGTCAGTCTGGCCGGATCAGGCGACCCGGGCCACCTTCCGGTACTCGTGGCCGGCGACGACGACGCGTCGGAAGCCGTCCTTCCAGGCTGCGTTCCACGGCGAGACCGCGATCTCCTCGACGACGTGCCCGTCCGCGACGCGGACGATCGTGCCGGCGGTGCTCGAGCCGATCAGGAACCAGGGCGTCTGGACGTTCTCGGTGAGGTCCTTGAGGTCGCCCAGGGCGCCTCCGCTGAGGACGACGTCCAGGAACTGCTGCCAGAAGGGGCGCTTCTTCGTGCGCTGGAGTGAGAACACCGAGTCACCGGTGGACACGTGCCCGTCGAGTGCCTGGGCGACGGCGTCGTAGCTCATGGGTTTCCCCTGTCTGCGGATGTCCGTCCGGCTGAATCGCTGGGGGCTGTGATTCGTCTGGTGTGCCGGGACGGAACTCGGGTGGGTCCGGCCCCCGTATCGACGAACGTAGTGTTCGCCCGGCCGGATGCCGGGGTTCGGGGCCATCGAGTACCCGAGGGTTGTTCGCCGAGTCCCCCGAAGTTGACGAGTGGGTCGCCGGTGGTTGACGGCTGGCGCGGTTGGCTACTGCCCCGGCCCGCGCACCTGATTGTGTGGCGTGCGCCGGGGCAGACGCTCCGGCGCCGGATTGCCCGAAGCACTATCGAAAGGTGCAGGAACATGCAGGCTGGATACCTGGTTGGCAAGTGGATCGAAAGCAAGCTCAAGAGCATGGGCACCAACGCGGTGATCGCGTGGCTCGCGAGCAAGATCGGGCAGACGCTCGCGAAGCAGATGGTCACCCGGGTCGTGCAGGTGGGCGCCACCGCGGCGGCCTCCTACATCGCGGCCCTGATCGGCGCCAACGGCGCCATCGCGGGGCCGCTCGGCTTCATCATCGGACTGGCCACCGGCTGGTTGTGACACAAACCGGGTCGTAGTGAAAGCAGCACCACGACCCGGTCTGGACAGGGCCGCTGCCCGACACGGGCGGACACATCGCTTCGGGCACGCCCCCAGGCAGCTGCCCTGTCCGGAACCATTCTTCCCCGCGAGGTGCGGGGAATCCACCCCCTACCCGGAAGGCGGGAGATGAGAAAGGCACTGCTCGCGCTGGTCGGCGTGTACCTGGTGCTGATCACCTGGATCGGCTACCTCGGAGCCGATCCCACGATGGTCGAGCTGTTCGAGGGCGGATCGCAGTTCGTGGTGATCGGGCTGCTGCTGCTCTTCTACGCCGTGCCGACGGTGCTGACCATCTGGCTGGTCGGGCTCCTGGTGCGGTTCACCCACCGCCTGGCCATCCCGCAGGGATTCGATCCGGGGGCCGTCCGTGATCGCACCCTGCTGGTTCTCGTGCTTGCGTTCTTCGCCCGCGCGGCGACCCTGCTGGTCCTCCACTTCACCGGCTCGAGCCTGGGGGTGGTCGCCTTCCTCGCCCCGCTCGCCGTCGCGGTCGCCCTGACCCGTTCCTGCGCGGCCGGCACCCTGCCCCGGAAGGTGCTGGCCTTCCTGCCCGCCTACCTGTACATCATCGCCGACACCGTGCTGCTGTCGGTGAGCGCCGGAACGAGCCCCGCATGACCATGCCGCTGCCGTCCCCCCGGATGCGGACCCGCGACCTGGCCGAGATCGGCCGGGGCTACGTCGCGCTGGCGGCGCTCGCGTCGATCGCGGGCTTCATCGCGCAGGACGTGCTGGCACGGACCTTGTTCCGGGACGCCGGTGCGTCCGCGCCGATCGAGATCGCCTCCAGCGCGGGCGAGACCTGGTTCATCCTCGGGAACAACCTGGCGTTCTTCGCGCTCGTCTCGGTGCTGCCGGTCGTGAACATCCTGATGGTGGTCGTGCAGTTCCTCTCCCTCGGGAGGCTGGCCTTCACCGTCCAGGAACTCCCGCTGGACGCCCAGGTGAACCTGCTCTACCGGCACACCGTCTTCGAGGTCGTCGCGCTCGGCGCGGCCGTCGCGATCAGCTACCTCGCGCTCTTCGCGATCCGGGACTACGCGAACAGCGAGGTCCGGGACACCCGGGGGCTGCTCCGCCGGCTCGGGTTCGCGGCGCGGCTGTACGTCCTCGTGCTCGCCTGCACCGTCGTCGGTGCGCTTCTGGAAGGAGGAGCCGTTGTTCACCTTTGAGCGCATGTCGTTCCGCTACCGGGACCACATCTTCACCGACTTCAGCGCCGAGATCCCCACCCGCAAGATCGGGGTCGTCGGCAAGAACGGCGTGGGCAAGACCACGCTGCTGCGGCTGCTCGACCAGCAACTGGTGCCCCAGGCCGGCTCCGTGCAGGTGGACGGGTCGACGTACCTGGTCGATTTCGAACTGCGCAAGTACGCCAGCTTCCAGCTCACGGACCTGTTCGCGCTGGTCTCGCCGCTGGCGTCGTTCGACCTCGCGGCCGCCCCGCGCCTCGTCGACGACCTCAACCTCACCGATTACCAGAGGACGCCGCTCGGCGAACTCTCCAAGGGCGTGACGAAGAAGGTATCGCTCCTGCTCGGCCTGCTGTCCACCACCGACGTGCTGCTGATCGACGAGCCGTTCGAGTCCATCGACCGCGACTCGAACGAGGCACTGATCGGGGTCCTGCGCGCCTCCGCGCGCGGCCTCGTGGTGGTCAGCCACGACGAGGACCACCTGGAGCGCTGCGTCGACGAGGTGTACCAGGTGGACGGGGGAAGGCTCGTGACGCGGTGCTGACCTTCCCGATCGCCCTGGCGCGGCTGACCGCCCGGCGAACCCCGCGCCGGCTGCTCAGGGAGGTGGGCATCGGGGTGACCGTCGGTGTCGGGCTGGGCATGGGGGTCAGCCTGAGCGTCCCATGGACGTTCCTGGTGGTCGCGTTCTACCTGTTCTTCGTCCAGGCGGTCGGGATGACCGAGAACGACGTGTTCTTCGACTTCCGGGACCTGCGCCGGCTGGGCTTCCGCGACGTGACGCCCGCCTACCGTCTGGCCTACATCGCGCACTACGTGAGCCGCGACCTGTACGTGGCGAACGGCCTCGCGCTGGCGATCCCGACGGTCGTGCTGGTCGTGGCGGGCAAGGGGTGGCTCGCGGTGCTGCTGGTCGAGCTCTACCTGGCCGCCCTCGTCCTGCTGACCAGCCACGTCCACCTCGCCTTCCGGATCTCGTCGCGGGCGCGGACCACGTACCTGCTGGGCCTGTTCCTGCCGGTGCCGCTGGCCGCGGGCCTGCACCTGGCCGGTGTCGTCCTGCCCGCCGACCTGGTGCCGCTCCTGCCCGTCGTGCTGGCCGCAGCGACGACCCTCCACGTGATGGCCGTGGACGCGGCCGCGCGCCGGCTGCGGGGCAACGGCCTGTCGTCCTACTCCGGACGGCGGTACTTCGCGTGGGTGCTGCGCATCTCGCCGCACCTGTTCAAGGACCTGCTGCTGTTCCGCGGGCTGGCGGTGCAGAACCTCGTCATGGGGGTGGCCCTGTTCGCGCTGCTCGCGTTCGACGCGCCGAAGGACTTCATCGCGCCGCTGGTGCTGCTGGCGGTGTGCCACGACAACCTGTTCCTCGCCCGCAAGGACAAGGCGTACCGGCTGGTCCGCGAGGACAACCTGTTCCGGGAATCGGTGCTGCCCGAGGACCGGTGGTACCTGCGGCACCGCAAGCTGCTCACGCTCGCGGTCGACGTGCCGGTCAAGCTGGTCGTCGGCGCGGTGCTGCTGCTCGTCACCGGCGGGTTCCGGGCGGAGCAGGTGCCCGTGATGGTGCTCGTCGTCGTCACGGGCCTGGTGCTGGACGCGCCGCTGCCGTACCGGGACTCGACGCTGTCGCGGGTGCTTCGCTCGGTGCTGAAGTACTCCGTGGTCGTGTTGTTCCTCCTCGTGGCGCACTTCGGCTGGCCGCTCGGGTCGGTCGTCGGCTACAGCGCCGTGCTGCTGGTGCTCTACGGCGTGGACGTGGTCTCCACCTACGTACGTCCCGGCGTCCTGTGGTCGCGGCGTGGTGCCGGGTTCGGCATCGCCCCCGGGCCGCGCGCCAGGGCCGACCGCACGAGCTTCCGGGCGCCGGAACCCGTCGGGTCAGCCGGGACGGAAGGCCGAGCCCATGTGGGCGTCGTCGGCGAGCGGGAGCTTGCCCGACTTCGCGGCGGCGACCAGGGCTGACCAGTCGGCCTCGGTCTGGTCGGCGTAGAGGCGGGCGAACCGGGCGAACGCCTCGCCGGCCGCCTCCCCGTCGCCGAGGTAGCCCGCGATCATGGACGCCCCGGACGTGCGCGCATGGCCCTTCGCCAGCAGCCGTCCGACGATCCCCGCGTAGTCGCTCAGTGCGTGTTCGCGGATCGCGTTCAGCGGCACCGTCCCCTTCATGTTCCGGAACTGGCGGACGTAGTACTCGCGGCCGTCGATCGTGGTCCAGCCCAGCAGCGGGTCGCTCACCGTCTGCAGTGCCTGCTGGTACTCCACGACCCGCTGTCCCTGGTGGCGGTGCCAGGCCTCGTCGCCGTGGACGAACCGCGCCAGCACCGAGCGCCGCGCCTGCTTGAGCTGCAGGAACAGCACGTCGTCCGCGCTCGAGCCGATCAACAGCACCACGTACGCGCGCAGCCCGACCGAGCCGACGCCGACCACGCGGTGCGCCACGTCCTCGACGGTGTAGCCGCCGACCACCCGCCGCCAGTGCGGGGCGAGCGTGCCGAGGTAGTCGTCGAGCCCCGCGGCGACGGCATCGGCCTCCCCCGGTTCTACCGCCGTGGTGATCGGCGGCTCCAGCACGATCGTCCGGCGCCCTTCCACCTCCGCGGTCAGCTTGGGCAGCACCCGGTCGCTGGTGCGTTTGCGGGCGGTCTTCGCCGCACGCTTGATCTCCTCGCGCAGGGTCTTCTCCTGCACCGACTGCTTCAGGTGCGACACGTCCAGCCGGTTGTAGGAGCGGGCCAGCAGCGGCTCGGTGGCGAGCTTGCCGACCTCGGCCGCGTACTCGCGGACGCAGGAACGTGCGGACGCCGCGCACGCCTCCTCGCCGTAGTTGTTCTCGCGTCCGGCCACCCACACGCTGGCGACGAGCCGCCGGACGTCCCACTCCCAGCCGCCGGGGTGTGCTTCGTCGAAGTCGTTCAGGTCGATCACCTGTGCGCCCTCGGGCGAGCGGTAGAAGCCGAAGTTGCCCAGGTGCGCGTCCCCGCACACCACCGGGTGGATTCCCGTGGCCGGCAGGGACGCCACGTCCGCGCCCATCACGACCGCCGACCCGCGCAGGAACCCGTACGGCGTGGTGGCCATCCGTGCGACCCGGATCCCGACCAGGTCGGAGACCCGCCCGACGTGGCTCATCGCGATCAGCGCGATCGGGTCGAACCGGGCCGGGCCCGCTTCCCACTCGCCGAGCGCCGCGTACGGCACCTTCTCGCGCAGGGACGCGCCGAGTGCGAACCGTTCGTCCCGGGTGCTGGGTGCCTCGCGGACGGAGCCGAAGCCGCCCGGTCCGATGCCGGGAACCACCTGGTGTGCCATGGATCCTCCTCGATCCCGGCCATCTTTGCGCGCCCGGAGGTGCCCTGAACAGACCACAGTTCTTCGCCCCCACCCGGATCCCGACCCCGTGCCAGCGCGGGGACGGTTCTCGCGATTCGCGGGGACGGTTCTCGCGGTTCGCGGGGACGGTTCTTGCGAACCGGAAAGGGGACGGTTCTTGCGAACCGGAATGGAACCGTCCCCGTGAACCGGAATGGGGACGGTTCTTGCGAACCGGAAGGGAACCGTCCCCGCGAATCGGAATGGGGACGGTTCCTGCGAATCGGAATGGGGACGGTTCCTGCGAACCGGAATGGAACCGTCCCCGCGAACCGGAATGGAACCGTCCCCGGGATGCGGCACAGTGGGGGCGTGAGCGAAACCTGGCCGAGTCCTCCGGTGGCCACACCGGCCCTGGTGCTGCGCGGACGCCGCTTCGACGCGTCCCGACCTGCCGTGATGGGCATCGTGAACCGCACGCCCGACTCGTTCTACGCCGCGGCCCGCTACACCGACCTCGAGCCGGGTCTGGCGGCGGTCGACCGGCTGCTCGCCGAGGGCGCCGACCTGGTCGACGTCGGCGGGGTC
>JBDHZJ010000049.1:0-10245 GCA_039811825.1 Propionicimonas sp. | reverse complement strand
GACGTCGCGCTGGAGTGGTACGCGCGCGACGCGGCCGACGGCGAGGGCGAGCTGCCCTATCCGCCGGAGTACCCGAAAATGCCCGGTGAGCCGCCGCGCGTGCAGCCGTCCAGGAAGAACCCGGCGAACTGGGCCGGCGACGAGTGATCGGCGGCGCCCGGTTCGGGGCTACCGGGTGAGCACCAGGCTGCGGCCGTCGGCTGTCATCAGGGTGAGGGTGGTCTCATCGGCGCTGAGCGTGGTCACGTCGCGGAGGGTGCCGAGGAAGACCTGTTCCTGCTGCATCACCGGGGTGTCGAGGCACAACTTCTGGGTCGAGAGGAGCGTGCCGACCTCGACCTGGTCGCCGTCCTGCGCCCAGGGGGCGCTGTAGCCGTTGCAGCCACCGGTGCCGCTGACCTGGCCGTCCTGCACGCGCAGCGTCGCCTCCCGGCCGGGCACGGCCTGGGCGGTGGTCGTGCCGTCACTGGTGGAGACCAGGGTCCAGGTGAACCCGTCGATGGGCGCCGGCGGGGTGCTCTCCGACGCCGAGGGACTGGCGGACGGCGAGGGGCTGGCGCAGCCCTCGCCGGTGCAGGGCTCGTCGCCCGGACGCAGCAGCAGGAACGCCACGACTCCGACGGCGACCACCAGCACTGCCGCCACGGCGTAGATCCACCACCGCGTCCGCGGCGGTGGCGGCACGGCCACCGCCGGCACGACGACGTCGATCCGATGGGCCTGGTCGGCGCTCTCCTCGGGGGCCCCGTCCGCGGCGTAGGCGATCACCCGCACGGCATAGGCGCCGGCGGCCGTCCCGTCGGGCGGCTCGAAGGACACGGTGAACTGCTCGGTCGCACCCGGCGGGATCTCGCGGACGGGACGCTCGACCCTCGTCCAGCCGGTCGCGGATGCCGGGACGGTGCCCTCCGCTCCGACCGGGGCGAAGATGCCGAGGACGATCCGGGCGCCGGCGTCGGAGGTGTTCGTGACCGACGCAGCCGTCGTGGCACCCCCGCTGGTGACCTCGACCTGCGCCGTGGGAATGGTCAGGACGACATTGCTCATGGCGATCGCTCCTGGTGGTTGGTACCTCCATGATCGCAGAGCGGGCCGGCGCCGGTCCGGCGCGGCCCGGTCCGGCGATCCACCGACCGGGCGTCAGGCGTTGCCCGCCAGCACCTCCGCGAGGTCGTAGCCGACGACCTCCTCGAGCTGGGCGAAGGTGCAGGACTCGGGCTCCCGGTCGGGGCGCCAGCGGCGGAACCGGGCGGTGTGCCGGAACCGGGTGCCCTCCATGTGCTCGTAGCCCACCTCGGCGACGAGCATGGGCTGGATCAGGTTGGTCTGGCGGATCTCCGAACTCCACCGGCTGACCATGCCGGGGCGGCGTCCCTCCACCTCGAAGGCGCGCCACGGGTGCTCCCCGGAGCCCTCGGGCAGCGTGACCGGCCCGAACTGCGCGGCGAGCTCGGCCCTCCGGGCGTCCGGGAACGCGGCGGCGACGCCGACGAAGTGCAGCACCCCGGACTCGTCGTACAGGCCGAGTTGGAGCGAGCCCAGCAGGGGCCGCTCGGGGGTGGAGTTCTTGTGCTCCCGCCAGCCGGCGACCACCACGTCCGCCTCCCGGGCATGCTTGATCTTCACCATCGCGCGCTTCCCGGGCTGGTACGTGCCGTCGAGCGGCTTGGCGACCACCCCGTCCAGCCCCGCGCCCTCGAACCTGGTGAACCACACGTTCGCCACCTCGAGGTCGAGGGTGAGCGGCGTGAGGTGCACCGGCGGCTCGGCGTTGGCCAGCGCCCGCTCCAGGAGTTCGCGCCGCTCGCTGAAGGGCCGCTCGAGCAGTGCCGTGTCGTCGAGCGCGAGCAGGTCCCAGCAGACCAGGGACGCCGGCGTCGTGGCCGAGAGCAGGTCGATCCGCTTCTGTGCCGGGTGGATCCGTTCGCTGAGCCGGCCGAAGTCGAGCCGGTCGCCGGCGACCACCACCAGCTCGCCGTCGAGGATGCAGCGGGGCGGGGTGTTGGCCAGCACGGCCTGGACGACCTCGGGGAAGTACACCGAGAGGTCACGGCCGTTCCGGCTGGTCAGGACGACGTCGTCGTTGTCGCGGAAGACGAGGCAGCGGAATCCGTCCCACTTGGGCTCGTAGGCCATGCCGGCCGGGATGGACGCCTGCGAGCGGGCGAGCATCGGCTCCAGCGTGGGACGCAACGGAAGCGACATTGGCCCATCTTGGCCGGTGGGTCCAGACTGTGGCAATGACCAAGCACGACGATGCGAAGTACACCGCGCCCGTCCCGCTCTCGGACCGCCTGCGGCTCCCGATCGGTGCGGTGTCGATGGCCGACCTCGATCCGTCCGCCACCCCCGGCTACCCCGGCGAGGGCAAGGACGACGCCGAGCAGTACACGACGGCGCTCGCGCCGCAGCTGTCCGACCTGCAGGAGATGCTGTACGCCGGCGGTCGCAGCGTGCCCGAGAAGGCGCCCCGCGTCCTCGTCGTGCTGCAGGGCATGGACACCTCGGGCAAGGGGGGCGTGATCCGGCACGCGATCGGCCTGGTCGACCCGCAGGGTGTCGACATGACCGCGTTCAAGGCGCCCACGGCCGAGGAGCGCAAGCACCACTACCTGTGGCGGATCCGCAACGCCCTGCCCGGTCCGGGCAAGATCGGCATCTTCGACCGCTCGCACTACGAGGACGTCCTCGTCGTGCGGGTGGAGAGCCTGGTTCCCGAGGACGTGTGGAGCCGGCGCTACGACGAGATCAACGAGTTCGAGGCCGGCCTGGTCGCCGACGGATACCGGCTGATCAAGTGCATGCTGAACGTGTCCTTCGACGAGCAGCGCGAGCGACTCGCCGAGCGGCTGGCGGACCCCACCAAGTACTGGAAGTACAACCCCGGCGACGTGGACGCGCGGCGGAAGTGGCCGGCCTACATGGAGGCGTACGAGGCCGCCCTGGAGAAGTGCAACACCCAGGCGGCGCCCTGGTACGTGATCCCGTCCGACCGCAAGTGGTACCGGAACTGGGCGGTGGCCGAGCTGCTCCGCGAGACGCTGTCCGGCATGGGCCTGGCCTGGCCGGCGGCCGACTTCGACATCGCCACCGAGCAGAAGCGGGTCGCCGACAGCTGAGTGGCGCCGCACGCAGCGAGGCTCCCGATCGTCACGATCGGGAGCCTCTGCGTTGGATGGTTCAGGCGGTGGCGACGCTGAGGTGCCGCTCGGGCTCGGCCAGTTCCTCTTCGATGCCGAAGTCGAGCAGGTCCATCGCCGCGAACGCGTACCGGGCGAGCACGAGGTCGAGCACCTCGCGGCAGGCGCCGATCGGCTCGCTGACCGAGACCGCCCCGTACCGGTAGGCGATGTCGGACTGCGTGTGGTACGCCTCGTCGGCGCCGAGGAAGAACGATCCGACGGCGATGTGGCGCCGTCCCTGGGCCCGCAGGCCCATGATCGCCTGGGCGACGGAGGGGCCGGAGTCGTCGGCGACGGCGGTGAGGCAGGGCAGCCGGTGGTGCGTCGACCACTGCCGGGCCCGCCGGGCGAGCAGCGCGCTGCCGCGGACGTCCCCGGTGCAGGCGGCCGAGAGCACGAGGCCGTCGAGTTCAAGGCAGCGGGCCTGGCTGAGCGATGCCCGCAGGCGCTGGTCGAGGATCGTGAGCAGGCTGATCTCCGGCCCGATCGGGCGGGACAGCGTGAAGCGGAGGTCGGGGTAGTCGCCGCGGGCGCGGTGGAGCAGTTCGGCCATGGCCGGTTCGCACTCGACCGCGTGGGTGAGTTCGAGGGGAACCAGGACGACTTCATCGGAACCGGACGCGGCGAGCTGGTCGATCACCTGGCTCGCGCTGGGCGGGCTGGCCTGGAGGAACGCTCCGTGGATCTTCATCTCGGGACGCATCTGCTGCAGTCCCCGGACCAACTGGTGCGTGACCTGCGCCACCATTGGGTCGGAGCTGCCTCGGGCCACCATCACGAGTGCTGGGGCGGTCATGGGCGTGCCTTCCTGTCCGAAGGAGCCGGCTCCGTTGCCGTATTTGTCAGGCAGAACTCTGGTCGTTACCAACTCGTGATGCAATTTTGCTTACCGGATGGCGAGACGCGCGTCCAAATGGTGGGATTTCGCATTACCGGGGCGTTACACGAGCGAGGGAGTCACGCGGGAGAGGGACCGGTCGTCTCACGGAATGGGAATTGTGTGACCGGAATGTGAGATTTCGGGGCGCAGGTGGTGGGCGATACTGGGTTCGAACCAGTGACCTCTTCGGTGTGAACGAAGCGCGCTACCACTGCGCCAATCGCCCGCGGAGACCAACCATAGCCGAGAGGTGCCGAGCCCGTCACATCGGCGGCGGTAGCCTCAGGCGCGAGACGAGGAGGGCTGGTGGAGACGGGAAGCGGGCGCCGGGATGCTGCCGGACAGGGCGTCTCCGGAACCGTCGGCCAGGGGTCGGGCGCGGAGCTCGCGGTAGCCCTCGGAATGGCCAACGTCGGGTTCTACGTGGCCGGTATCGGCGTGGTGCTCGTGGTGCTCGCCGGCGACCTGGGCGTCGTCCCCGAACACCTGGCGTGGCTGGGATCCGCGTTCGGCTACGGCCTGATCGTGACGGCCCTGGCGGGGCCCTTCGTGCTGCGGGCCGGCGAGCGGAGCGTCCTGATCGGCTCCGCGGTCGTCCTCGGCACGGGCAGCCTGCTGATGGCCGTCGTCCCGGGCACCACCGCTGCCTACGCGGGCGCATTGCTACAGGGACTGGGCGCCGCCGGCATGGTGCTGGTGGCGCCGGGGCTGCTCTACGGTCCGGACGCGGCGATCCGGCTGACCCGGGTGAATGCTGTGGCGAGCCTGGTCGCGGTGTCGGCTCCTGTCCTGCTGGGGCTGGCGGCAACGCTGGGCATCGGCGCGCGCCTCCCGCTGCTGCTGATCACGGGCTCGATGGTGGCCCTCGTCGTCGTCGCGCGCCGACTGCCCGTCCGTACGCCCGCTCGTGCCAGCCACGGCGACGTCGGCTCGTCGGCGGCGTGGCCCCTGGTGCTGCGCCGGTGGCTGGCACTGGTGTGCTCGGTGTCGGTGGAGTTCGCGTTCGTCGTCTGGGGCGTCGCCCGGCTGGTGGCGACCGGACTGGAACCGGGCTGGGCCGCCATCGTCGGGGCGTCGTTCCAGGTCGGGATGGCGCTCGGCCGGCTGGTCGGGTCGGCTCTGATCGCCCGGTTCCCGATGGTGGCGGTGGGCTCCCTGGTTGCGGCGGGCGGTTCGCTGCTGGTGGTGCTGGCGTCGGTCTGGCCGCTGGTCGGGCTGGGGGAATTCATCGCGGGCTTCGGGATCGCGACGCTGTATCCGCTGACCCTGGCCAACCTGATGGCGACGCCCGGTCTGCGTCCCGAGCTGGGTGCCTCGCTCGGCGCGCTGGGCTCCGGAACGGCGATCACGCTCGCTCCGGCCGCGCTCGCCGGGCTCGCGCTCGTCGTCGACCTGCAGATGGCGTTCCTGGTGCCGCTACCCATCCTTGCGTTGCTCCTGCTGCTGCACCACGAGCGCGGTCGCGGCGCGGCCTGATCGGGGCGTCCGGGGGTGTCCGGCTCGTTTTGCGGGCGGGTCCGCGGCTGGGTTATGGTTGCTCTCGCACTCGCGCCGGGAACGGGGCGGGACATGCTGCGGACGTGGCTCAGTTGGTAGAGCATCACCTTGCCAAGGTGAGGGTCGCGGGTTCGAATCCCGTCGTCCGCTCGGAGAGGGTCTCTTCTCTTGACGACGAGGCCGGTTCTTCACCGGTGGAGTGGCCGAGAGGCGAGGCAACGGACTGCAAATCCGTGTACACGGGTTCAAATCCCGTCTCCACCTCGGGCGGCTGGCGCAGCGGTAGCGCGCTTCCCTGACACGGAAGAGGTCACTGGTTCGATCCCAGTGTCGCCCACCGAGCAGAACCCCTTGCCAAAAGCATTCTGGCGAGGGGTTTCGTCGTTTCTCGCGGCTGTGTCCGGGGTCTCAGTCGTGGAAGTCGAACCTCAGTGAGACATCGGGATCGATGCCGGCGATGATGCCGGTGTAGAAGGCCTCCGCCTGATCCCGGAGGATGTCCTGGTTCGAGGCGATGTACTGCGCCTGCGTCTCGTCGGTGAGGATGTTGTTGATCATCTGGACGGTGTCGATCCGGGGAGTGATCCAGCTCAGGGCACCGTTGCCCTCGGCGGCCAACTCGAACTTCTCGTCGGAGTGGCCGATGAAGGTGAATCGGGGGATGGAGATCAGGTACTCGTCGTCGCCGCTCTCCGCGATCCGCACGTCCTTGCCGTCGACGCCGAGCTTGGCCCTGAACGCGTACTGGAGGAGCGTGGCCCGCTCGCTTCCCGGCACCTCCACTCCCAGGAAGGTTGTCGTCCGGGTCTTGGTGGCGATGCCCTGGATGCCGAGGCTCAGCAGCACCACCTGCTGCTCGCGGGTGACCGCGTTGACGATCTGGGTGTTGCTGGACTCGGATTCCGTGCCGAACGCTTCGATGCCGGGAAGCGCGCGGACGGTGACGACGCCGATCAGCGCGCCGGCGGCAACAAGGCAGACGGAGAGCAACAGGATCAGCCAGGCCGGCATTCTCGGGGCGGGCGACGTGTTCACGACAGGTTCCGATCTCTCATGTGGTGCCTGGGGCCGCCGGCCGCCACCGGACGCGCCGATCAGGCCGAGGCGTCCGACCGACGAGCGCAGACTACCGGCGCGCGGCGGCGTGCGGGTGACTCGACACGATCTGCCCGGACGAGGCTTCTCGGCTCAGCCGGCTACGCGCGCGAGCCCGCGCCCACCGCAGGGGTGGCCCGGCATGCCCCACGTTCCGTCGTGTCCGGGCGGGGGAGTGGGGCCCCGCTCCCCTCAGTGTGGAGCCCCACTCCGGTCGGGTGGGTCAACTGCCGGACCTGGACCACGAGTAGGTGGCGTCATCCAGGTCGACGGCGATCCGCACCGCCTTGCGTCCGTCCTCGAACGCGACCCACCCCGTACGGCACTTGCCCGGACGGAGCGCGGAGCTGTCGTAGTCGTAGACCGGGAACTCGGGCGAACGATAGGAGCCGTACAGGCTGTACTGCCCGCCGCTCTTGTCCTCGGCGTAGAGGCCCATGCCTTCCGCGCTGAGCTCGTCGATCGATTCGCCGCCCCGGTTACAGACGGTGAGCTTCGCCTCGAGGTTGTTCTTGTCGAACATGTTGGTGGACGGCAGCGGGCGATCCACCTTGAGGGTGATCTCGACTCCCTCGTAGCTGAAGCCGACCTTCTGCCCGTACTTGTAGGTGGTGTCGTCGGGCGTCCCGGGCTCCTCGGCGGTCTCGGTCGGCTCAGCCGAAGCCTCCGCGCTCGAGGCTGAGGCCTCGATGGTGACTGTCGCAGTCGCAGTGGCGGTGACGGTGGGAGCGGGCGCGGCGCTCTCGGCAGCGGGCCTGTTTCCGCCGCCGATTCCGGTACCGAGGATCAGCCCCACGATGAGAGCTCCGATGCCGATCGCGGGCCTGGAGGTGAGGATGTTGGTGCGCCTCGCGCCGTCCGGTGGTTGCGCTCCCGCGGGCGGCGGGGGTGGCGGGAAGGGTGCCTGCGCCGGAGGTCCCGACGGGTGGAACCCGCCGGGGTCCGCGGGTGATGGCTGCTGGGGAGTGGTCATGTCGTACTTCCTCTCGAGGGACGGCTTGCCTAAGGTCTGAGCGCCAGATTCGTGCGAACGTCACCAATCGGCACGACCGAAGCTGATAATGGGGGTTATCAGCCACCACGAACGCAAACCGATGGGTCCGGGTGGTGTAGTCAGGGCGTGAGGAGGCTGCCATGGGCGAGTTGATGACGATGCGCGACATCGCCGGGCTCGCCCAGGTGCAGCGTCCGGTCGTGACGATGTGGCGGCGGAGGACTCGCGCCTCGTCACATCCGTTTCCGGCTGCGCGGCAGCGCCGTGGCGACCAGGAGCTGTTCCTGCGCGAAGACGTGGTGGCGTGGCTCGAGGCCACTGGACGCGGCAACAACCCGGACGTTCGCGCGGATGCCGCCGCGCATGGAGTACTCGGCGGCGAGGGAAGGCGGGAGGCGGAGGCGCTCAGCGCCCTGCTGGTGCTGCGTCACCTCACCGGTTCGTCACTCGGCACGATGACGGCAGATGACCTGCTCGACACTGCCGATGGCCACGACCCCGACGACCGCTGCCTGTTCAGAGAACTGCAGCGAGCCAGAGACCTCACCGGGCTCGCTGCTGCGGCCGATGAGTTGGTGGAGGCGGCCTGGGGCGAGGCGGCTGCGCACCGCCGACTCGTGGATGGGCAACTGCGAGCACCCGGAAGCAACGTCGCGCTGACCGCCCTGGCTGAGCCGACGCGGCGGTTCCTGCTGGGCCTTTTCGGCCCGTTGACGCGTGAACTCGGTCGTCCGTCCGTGATGGATCCGACCGGATGCGCGGTCGACGTGGTGGCTGAGTTCGCGGGGGAACTGGAGTCGCCAGTGCTCCTGATGGATGGCGACACTCCGGAGCACAGGCTCACCCGTCGCCAGCTGCTCCTGGCCGACCGGTCGTACCGGGTGGTGGAGCGGGGGAGCGGCGACTGGTCGATCAGCGGCTCGGTGGCGCACCTCGCGGTGTTGCCCGCCCCGGCCGACCCCGCGGCGAGCGCGGTGGACCAGCTCGACCTGCTGGATGAGATCGCCCTGCAGCTCGACGCGCAGCAGTTGGTGCTGTGCCTGGCGCCGGCGTCCACCCTGGTCGACCCGGTGGACGGGCCAGCGTTAACCCGCCGCGACCAGTTGCTCCGCGGCGGCTACGTGCGAGCGATTGTGCGGCTACCGGCCGGGTTCCGGCCCGCACAGGCCCGCGAGCACTCGGCGCTGTGGCTGCTCGGTTCGCCCGACGCCACACCAACAGCTGAGCGGCGCACGATGGTCGCCGACCTCGGCGCTGCCACCATGCGGGCCTGTGAGGGACTCGCCGACGACCTGGTCGCTGCCTGGCAGGGCGTCGACGGTGCCCGGCGTCGCTCGTGGGCGCACCTGTACCCGGTTCTGCCTCGGGACCTGGTCTCGGCCAGTTCGACCCTGGTGCCGCCCCGTCCGGCCCGAGCGGGCTCGGCGTCGCGGTCGGGTGCCGACTGGGCGGTTGAGCTGCGTGCCGCCGACAAGGCCGGGCGACTGGCCGGCTACCGCCTCGAGGTCATCCAGGGCCCACCGGAGGAAGTCTCCCTCGCCCAGGCGGTGGAGCGCGGCTGGGTGAGGGTACTGCCCGGACGCCGGGTCGACCTCGCCGGACTACCGGCTGGCACCGTCCCCGTCCTCGACGGCACCCCGTCCGGGGCACTACGTCGAACTGTCGATCGGCTCGGCCTCGCGACCCGGACCGACGGCGACCTCACCGAGCCCGGAGACATCGTCTTCGCCGTCCGCCCCGCACCGAGCGCCTCGATCGACCTCAATGGCGGCTCGCTGGTCGTGGCACCCGCGAGAGTGCTGCGAGTCCGTCCGGGCGCCCCGCTGGTGGCCCGTGCTGTCGCCGCGCGGATCAACCGCGCCAGCGAGAGGAACTGGCGTGCCTGGACGGTCGCGACGATTCCCGACCCGGACCGGGCTGTGCTCGGCGAGGCACTCACCGACCTGGCCGAACACCGGGCACGGTTGGAGGCGGAACTCGCCGCGCTGGACACCCTCACCGCAGACCTCACCACCGCTGTCGAGTCCCGACAGCTCAGCATCACCAAGGAGAACCATGGCGCGCCGACGCACTGAACCAGCCCCGCAGGGTCCCACCACCATGAAGGAACTCAAGGACACCCTGTGGAAGGCCGCCGACAAGCTGCGCGGCTCGCTGGAAGCCTCCGACTACAAGGACGTGATCCTCGGCCTGGTGTTCCTGAAGTACGTGTCGGACTCCTTCGACGAACGCAGCGGCCAGATCCGCGCCGAACTCGAAGCCGAGGGCGGCTACACCGACGACGACATCGAGTACACCCTGGAAGACAAGGACGAGTTCATCGGCGCCGGCGTCTTCTGGGTGCCCGCGAACGCCCGCTGGCAGTTCCTCGCCGACCGCGCCAAAGGCACCGACACCAAGACCATCGGCGAACTGATCAACGAAGCGATGGGCTGGCTGATGGAGGCCAACCCGGCGCTGGCCGGCACTCTGCCCCGCATCTACAACCGGGAAGCGGTCGACCAGCGCCGCCTCGGCGAACTGCTCGACCTGTTCAACTCCGCCCGCTTCACCGGCCAGGGCGCCACCAAGGCCCGCGACCTGCTCGGCGAGGTCTA
>JBDHZJ010000048.1:0-10476 GCA_039811825.1 Propionicimonas sp. | reverse complement strand
CGGCTGCTCGCCGAGGGCCCGGACGTGTCCGCCGCCCAGGTGGTGCACGACGTGGGGGTGGGCGACTACACCGACCCGGACACTGTGGCGGATTTCGCGTCCGGTTGCGACGTGGTCACCTTCGACCACGAGCACGTGCCGACGCAGATCCTGCACGACCTCGAGACCGCCGGCATCGCCGTCCGGCCCGGCCCGGAGGCGCTCGTGCACGCCCAGGACAAGGCGGTGATGCGGCAGCGGCTGGGTGCCCTCGGCGTCCCGTGCCCGGTCAACCGGGTGGTGGCCGGCCCCGCGGAACTGGTCGCGTTCGGCGACGAGATCGGCTGGCCGGTGATCGCCAAGACCTCCCGCGGCGGCTACGACGGCAAGGGCGTCTGGAAGCTGGACGGGCCGCAGGCGGCGTCCGTCCCGTTCGACGGGCTCGAGGGGCTGCGTAGCGGCGCGGTCGTGATCGCCGAGGAGTTCATCGACTTCAGCCGGGAGCTGAGCGTGCTGGTCGCCCGCCGTCCGGGTGGGCAGGCCGTCGTCTACCCGGTCAGCGAGACCGTCCAGACCGACGGCATCTGCACGGCGACCACCACTCCCGCGCCGGGCCTGCGCCCGGACCAGGTGCGCGACCTGCAGGCGATGGCGCTGCGGATCGCCGCGGAGCTGGGCGTGGTCGGCATCCTCGCGGTCGAACTGATGCAGGCGAAGGACGGCTCGGTCGTGGTGAACGAGCTGGCAATGCGTCCGCACAACACGGGCCACTGGAGCATCGACGGTGCCGTGACCAGCCAGTTCGAGAACCACCTGCGTGCGGTGGCCGACCTTCCCCTCGGCTCGACCGCGGCGCTCGCGCCCGTGGCGGTGATGGTGAACGTGCTCGGTGGCTCGCGGGCCGACCTGCTCGGCGGCCTGGGTGAGGTGCTGGCCGCCGACCCCGCGCTGAAGGTGCAGTTGTACGGCAAGGACGTGGTGCCCGGACGCAAGGTGGGGCACGTGACGGCGCTCGGCGACGAGGTCGGGGCGACGACGGAACGGGCCTGGCGAGCGGCCCGCCAGCTGATGGGAGGCACCGATGAGTGAACAGCCCCTGGTCGGGATCGTGATGGGGTCCGACTCGGACTGGCCGGTGATGTCGGCCGCGGCCGAGGCGTGCGCCGAGTTCGGCGTGCCGTACGAGGCGGACGTGGTCTCCGCCCACCGGATGCCCGAGGACATGGTCGAGTACGGACGCGGCGCGCACACCCGCGGGCTGAAGGTGATCATCGCCGGCGCCGGCGGGGCCGCCCACCTGCCCGGCATGCTGGCCGCGCTCACCCCCCTGCCCGTGATCGGGGTGCCGGTGCCGCTGAAGTACCTCGACGGCATGGACTCGCTGCTCTCGATCGTGCAGATGCCGGCCGGGGTTCCGGTCGCGACGGTCGCGATCGGGAACGCGCGCAACGCTGGGCTGCTGGCCGTCCGCATCCTCGCCGCGTCCGACCCGGCGCTGGCGAAGAAGATGGTGGCGTTCCAGGAGTCGCTGCGCGACGCGGCCCGCGCCAAGGGCGCCGCCGTCCGCGGCAACTGAGCCCGGAAGCCCCGCCGCCGCGGTGCCCGACGCCGGAGGCGCGCTCCGCGGGGTGCGCTCAGGCGTGCCGGACCGCGTGGCGGAGGTGGACGACGCCGTTGTCGAACCGCCGGTGCTCCAGCAGTTCGAGGTCGAGCCGGATGCCGCGCGGCAGGGCCGGCTTGCCGCCACCCACGACCACCGGGCACAGCAGCAGCACGCACTCGTCGACGAGTCCGTGCCGGAACGCCTCCGCGGCGATTCCCGCACCGCCGATGCTCAGGTCCTTCGCGGAGGTCTCCTTGAGCCGTCGCACCGCCTCGGGGTCGAAGTGCCGCTCGAGCCGGGTGCGCGCGGTCGAGGCCCCGGTGAGCGTGGCGGAGTAGACAACCTTGTCGGCGTCACGCCAGATCGCGGCATACTCGCGCACCACCGCCGGCTCGTCGGCCAGCCAGTCGTCGCTCTCCCAGACCCGCATGGTCTCGTACATCCTCCGTCCGTAGAGCGACGTGCCGATGTGGCGCTCGTGCTGGTTCCAGAACGCGTGCACCTCCGCGTCGGGCACGGACCAGGTGAACGAGCCGGTCTCGTCCTCGAGGAAGCCGTCGAGCGAGGTGTTGGCCGCGTAGATCAGCTTGCCCATGCAGGAACCTCCACCGGTTTCGGGGGCATACAGCCTGCAGCGTCCCGCCGATACCGGCAAGCCCGGCCGGGGCGTCCGCACCTCCCACGGCGCGGCAGCCGGGGCCTTTGGGCAGGCACGGTAATACTGGAAGGCGCCAGAGCCCGAGCCCCTTCCCCGCCAGGAGTCCCATTGGCCACGACAGCCCAGCCCGCGGGCGCGGTCCTGCCGTCCCCGCTGCGCCGCAGCCAGGGCATCGCGCTGCGCCGGGCGCTCGTGCTGATGCTGATGACCCTGGTCGTGCCCGGTTCGGCCCAGTTGGCCGTGGGCCAGAAGCGCCTCGGCCGGGTGGCGTTCCGGATCTGGGCCACGCTGATCGCGTTGCTGGTCGTCGTGGCGGTGCTGCTGCTCACCCCGCTGCGGCCCTACGTGATCGGCCTGTACGCCAACCCGATCACTCCGACCGTGCTGCGCTGGCTCGTGCCGGCGCTCGCCCTGGGCTGGATCCTGCTGCTGCTGGACGCCTGGTGGCTGGCCAACCCGCGGCACCTGTCCACCGCGGGCAAGTGGGTCTCCGGCATCCTGGCGCTCGTCCTGACCGCGACCAGCGGCACGGTGGCGTGGGGCGCGTCCGGCATGTTCGCGACCCAGGCGGACGTGTTCGGCAGCACAATCTTCGGCGGCGGCGGCAACAGCCAGGCGGAGCACGGGCGGATCAACGTCCTGCTGCTCGGTGGCGATGCGGGGCCCGACCGGACGGGCCTGCGCCCGGACTCGATGACCGTGGCCAGCATCGACGTGGAGACCGGACGGACGGTGCTGTTCAGCCTGCCCCGCAACCTCCAGCACGCCCCGTTCCCGGCCGACTCGCCGTTCCGCGCCAAGTACCCCGACGGCTACTACTGCAAGGTGAAGGACCTGTCCGACGCCTGCCTGCTGAACGGTGTGTACACCCTCGCGATGACCAACAAGAAGCTGTTCCCCGGGGTGAAGTACCCCGGCGTCGAGGCCACGCGGGGCGTGATCGAGGAGACCCTCGGGCTGAAGATCAACTACTGGGCCATGATCGACCTGAAGGGATTCCGGCAACTGATCAACGCCGTCGGCGGGATCAACCTCGACATCGGCAAGCGGGTGCCGATCGGCAGCCTGCACGGCCCCAAGGGCGTCTACGACTGGATCGAGCCGGGCAAGAACGTGCACCTGAACGGCTTCAAGGCGCTGTGGTTCGCCCGCTCCCGCGAGTACTCCTCGGACTACGAGCGGATGATCCGGCAGAAGTGCGTGATGAACGCGATGCTGCGCCAGCTGAACCCCACGACGGTGCTGACCAAGTTCCAGGCCATCGCCGACGCGGGCAAGGAGATCGTGGCCACGAACGTGCCGTCCTCCGACCTCGGCATGCTGCTCGACCTGGCCGCCAAGGGCAAGTCGGTACCGATGGCCTCGGTGAGCTTCACGCCGCCGCTGATCGAGCCGGCGACCCCCGACCTGGCGAAGATCCGCACCGTGGTCGCGGACAAGATCGCCGCGTCCGAGGAGCTGGACAAGCCGTCAGCCTCCCCGTCCACGTCCGGTTCGGCCACGCCGAAGGCCAAGAAGACCAACTCCCAGACCAACACCGACAACCTGAACAGCATCTGCAAGGTCAGCGGCTGAACCGCGCCTAATCCGCCGCGACCGACGGGCCCCGGGCCCGCGGCGCCGCCGCGGGCCCGGGAACTCTGGTCAGGCGAGGGCCTTGGCCTTCAGCTGGTCGAACTCGGCCTGGCTGATCGCGCCGGAGTCGAGCAGCGACTTGGCGTTGGCGATCTGCGTGGCGGGGTCGGACGTGGCGGCCACCGAACGGATGTAGGAGTCCGTGGCCTCCTTGGACTGCTGGTAGACGGCGGCCCGGCGTTCGTTCATGCCCTTGCCGCGCATGATGATGTAGACGAGGGCGGTGATGGCGGGCACGATGAACAGGGCGACCACCCACACGGCCTTCGCCCAGCCGTTCATCGAGTCGTCACGGAAGATGTCGACGATGATCTGGAACAACACCATCAGGTAGAGGATGAAGAACGTCCACCAGATCATCAGCCAGAGGTAACCCCAGAAATCCACTGCAACTCCTGTTCTCGATGCGCCCCACCGGGCGCCGGCCGCGAGGTCGCGGTCACGCCGCATTCTTGCATCGCCGGTGCCGCTGCGGGCCCTGTTCTCCGGGTTCGGTCCTGCGGTCCCGGGTCCGGGCGGAGCGCAATTCTTCGCCTTGCCGGGCCGTCGGCCGCGTCGTTTGACTGGAGCCGGGCCGGCACCCCGTGCGGCATCGCCTCCCGGCCCGCCGAGGTGATCTGATGCTGGCCGCGAACCTTGTCCTCCTGGGCCTGGGCATCGCCTTCCTGGTGGTCGCCGTCCGCGGGCTGAGCGGGTCATGGCCGATGATCGTGGCCAGCCTGGCGACCCTGGCGCTGTGGGTCGTGATCGCCGTCTGGGCGGCGACCAACCTGCTGCGTGCCTTCTCCGACGCCGGTGCCGACGAGGCCGTCGGCGCGATGCTGGGGGTCGTGCTGGTGGGTGCGCCCGTCACCGGCATCGGCCTGGCGTTCCTCGCGTTCGTGAAGTGCGGACCGGTGAGCGTGCCGCGCTCCTTCCACGCCCTCGGGCTGGCGGCCCAACTGACCCTCGTCGTCGTGCTGCTCCTCGGCGGCGGCTCGACGGCGTCCGCCGTGATCGCGCTCGTGGTCCTGGTCGCCTGGGGAGTGTTGTGGCTGGTCTTCTACCTGCTGCTGCGGGGGCGGGTGGATGCCGCCGCCTACGCGACGGCACCGGCGTCCTTCAGGTTGCCGTTCCCCTCCGGTGCGCGGACGTGGGTGATCCAGGGCAACAACAGCCGGTTCAACCACACCCACGCGAACCTGACCCAGGACTTCGCCTGGGACTTCCGCCGCCCGTGCGGCACCCCGGTCCTCGCCGCGCTCGCCGGCACCGTGACCAGGGTGATCGACACCAACGACGGGATCGGCGGGAGCAACAACGAGATCGAGGTGCAGCACGCCGACGGGTCGGTCGCGTCCTACCTGCACATCCTGCACAACAGCGCCCAGGTGGTCGTCGGTGGCCGGGTCGCCCAGGGCGACCGGCTCGCGTCGGTGGGCAGCGTCGGCAACAGCCTGACCGGGCACATCCACTTCCACGTCCGGCAGGGCGCCGACACCATCCCGGTGAAGTTCGCCGACGTCACCCGCCACGACGGCATTCCGCGCGGGTTCCGCTTCTACACCTCCGGCAACCCCTGATCCTCAGTCCCCGCCTCGGCCGGACCGGCCTTCCCCCGTCGGGAGAGGGCGCGGCTGAGGAGGTAGCTGCCGATGCTCACCACGAGCATGGCGCCCGCGACGACCATCGTCTGGTACTCCTGGTCGGCGAGGGGCACGAACCAGGCGAGCGGATGCAGCGACCCGCCGGCGAACAGGATGGGCAGGATCATCGCCTGGTGCCAGGGCGCGACCGAGTCGCCCTCGGCAGCGACCAGCAGCATCGCCGCGACCGGCGTGGCGAGGATGAGCAGCCACACCACCGCTGCGAACCAGACGAAGGCGGTGATCGAGTGCCGCCCGGCCCACACGGCGAGCGCCACCCATCCGGCCACGGTCACCAGCGCGGCGACCACGGCTGCGGCGGGCGGTGGCTGGTCGTAGGCGAACTCGACGGCGCCGAAGCCGACACTGGCCGCCTGCCAGACCAGCAGGACCACGGCCAGGACCCTGAACCGTCCCATGGCGCTCTCCCGTGAGCCCGTCCGCGCCGCCGCCGGTCGGCCGCGCACTCTGGACACTAGCCGGGTCGGCCCGGCTGCACCGGCCGGACGCGGACTTCGTGCACCCGCTCTGCCGGGCCCGGGCGGAGGGGGATCGGCGTCAGAGCGTCCCTGAGCCGAGGATGTCGAACACCCACTTGCCGACCTCGTCGGCGACGGCGCGGCCGGTGGCGAAGTCGGGCTGGCGGGTCATCACGCACAGCCGGTAGTCGCGGCCGTCCCCGGTCACGCTACCCATGGAGTTCACCGCCCACAGCCCGTCGGTCGACTTGAACTGCACCCAGCCGTTCTTCAGGTGCACCGCCACCGTGTCGGACTTCGGCTGGCCGACGCCCCAGGTCTGGTCGTCCTCCACCTCGCCCATCAGGTCGTAGATGAACGTGCACTCTTCATCGGTCAGCGCTGTCGTGTCGCCGGTGGCCAGCGTCTTCACCAGTAGCACCTGGTCGGCCGGGGTGGTCCAGGTCCAGCTCCACTGGTCGGCCTTGGCCTCGTCCAGGTGGGTGTGGGCCATGCCCAGTTCGTCGGCGAGGCTCTGGTAGCTCTCGTAGCCGGCGTACTGCCACAGCGCGGTCGCGGCGTCGTTGTCGGAGTGGGTGATCGCCTTCGTGGCGTTCTCGGTGTTCTCCGCGCTGAGCGGCTCCCCGTCGGCGCGGGCCTTGCGCTCCGCCATCGCGACGATCATCGGCTTCGCCATCGACGCGCTCTGGCTGGCGTAGTCACCGCTGAAGCTGTAGGTGCCGCCGCTGCGGACATCCTCGATGTAGACGCCGAACTCGCTGGAGCCGGCGGCGATGGTCGTCAGCACCTCGTCGAGCTGGTCGGTGATCGACCCGGTCGGGGAGGCGGTCGGACGCGGGATGTCCGGCTCGCCCGAGCAGCCCACCAGGGTCGCGGCGGCGAGCCCCCCGGCGAGGACACCCGTGGTGGTGAACAGCGAGCGGCGCGAGATCATCGGGCTCCGTCCGGTAGGGGAGTGGCGCTGGCCATCATGCCACCGGGCCGGTGACCCGCTCGGCAGCAGTAAGCCGCGCCAACGCGTCCGCCTCCACCGGACCCTCGACGACCACCGCCGAGCCGCCGCCCAGCACCGGTCCCAGCAGCGCCTGCGCCAGCGTCGCCCACGGGGTAGACGGACGCACCAGCACCCGGTCGGGCCGGGGCGTGACCAGCCCGGTGGCGGCGTGGTCGAACTCCTGCGCGGCGTCGGTCCACGCGACCCCGGACGCCTCGACGGGCACCGCGCCGTGCGCGTCCGGCTGGGCGAGCGCCTCACCGCTGAAGTCGAGCACGCCGTCCGGCAGGTCGCGCAGGCCGAGTCCGAGCGGGTGCAGGGAGCACGCGATCGTGGTCGCGCCCGGGTGGGGCTGCGGATCCTGAGGCCCCACCACGACCAGCTCGCAAGTGCCATCCGGCTCGCCCGCACGGTAGCCGCAGCCGTGCTGCCAGGCGGCGAGCGGCCAGAGCAGGCTCATCCAGTGGCCGGGGTGGGCGACGCTGACCGGGCCGGCGATGGTTCCGTCCACGCCCAGGTCGTCGAGCAGGTTGGCGGTCTTGTCCACCCAGTTCGCGACGGTGCGCACGCTCAGCTCGGTGCGTCCGCCGGTCTCGGGCCGGTACCAGGTCAGCAGCGGCTCGGCGCCGCCGCGGCGCACGCGCAGGGCGAGCGCTCGCACGATCGGGTTCTCGGGCACCGGGCCATCGTAGGCGGGTCGTCACACGGCTCGGTTAGGCTCACCCCCGTGCGGTACGTGGTGATCATGGCCGGTGGGTCCGGTACGCGGTTGTGGCCGTTGTCGCGGCAGGGCACGCCCAAGCAGTTGCTGCCCCTCGTGGACGGCAAGAGCCTGCTCCGGCTGGCGTTCGAGCGCGCGCTGGCCTCGGTGCCGGCCGAGCGGGTCTGGGTGGTCACCGGCGCGGCCTACGCCGACGTCGTGGCCGAACAGCTCGCCGAGCTGCCGGCGTCCAACATCCTCGGTGAGCCGGTCGGACGCGACTCCCTGAACGCGGTCGCCTGGCCGGCCGCCGTGCTGCACCGCCTCGACCCTGACGCCGTGATCGCGCAGGTGTCCGCCGACCAGGTGATCGAGCCCGTGGACACCTTCGCCCGCTGCCTCGACACGGCCTTCGCCGTCGCCGAGGCCGATCCCGACGTCCTGGTGACCCTGGGCGTGGTGCCGACCAGCCCGCACACCGGCTACGGCTACCTGCACCGCGGCGACGCGCTGCCGGGGTTCGAGGGCGCCCACGAGGTGCGCCAGTTCGCGGAGAAGCCGGCGCTGGAGGTCGCGGAGGCCTACCTCGCCTCCGGCGAGTACTGGTGGAACTCGGGCATGTTCGTCTGGCGCGCGGCGACGCTGCTGGAACAGCTCCGGCTTCTGCACCCGGTCACCCACGACTCGATCACCGAACTGGCCGAGCACCCCGAACGGCTCGCGATCATCTTCCCTGCGCTGGAGAGGACGTCGGTCGACTACGGCGTGATGGAACCGGTCTCCCTCGGCAAGGGCAGTGCGCACGTCGCAGCGGTGGCCCTGCCCGTGCGGTGGCGCGACGTGGGCGGCTACGCCAGCCTCGCCGAGATCCTCGACACCGACGAGGCGGGCAACGCCATCTCCGGGCAGAACGTCATCGCGCTCGACGCGAGCGGCAACGTCGTGGTGAACGCCGACCCCGACTCGGCGGTCGGGCTGCTCGGCATCAGCGGGCTCGTGGTCGTGCGGACGCCGCAGGCGACCCTGGTGGCCCGCGCCGAGGACGCCCAGCGCGTCAAGGAACTCGTCGCCCTCGTCACCGAGCAGGCCGGCCCGCAGTTCGCCTGACATGAGCGCATCCTCGCCCGCGGCGCAGGCGGACGGCGTGCGCGACCTGCTCCTCAGCCAGTTCGACCTCGCCTGGGGCTTCGGGTCCCGGTTCGTGCTCGACCGGGTCGACGACGATCTCGCGCTGTGGGAGCCGTCGGACCACGTCGCGACCGTCCACCGCACCGCGTCCGGCTGGGTCGCGGACTGGCCGGACGAGGAGCACCCGCCGCTGCCGGAGGCGACTGTCGGATGGCTGTTGTGGCACATCGAGTTCTGGTGGGGGAATGCCGCCGACGCCGTGGAGGGGCGGCGCGTCCGCACGCCGGGGGAGGTGTCGTGGTCGGGCTCGACGGACGGAATCCGTGCGGCCGGGGACCGCTGGCGCGCGATCCTCGAACGGGCCGCGCTGGATGCGCCGGTGACCGGGCTGATGCCGGAGCCCCGGCCGTTCTCCTTCGTGGCGTCGTGGGTCACCTTCGAACTCACGAAGAACCTCGCCGAGATCAACCAGCTCCGGATCCGGCGGGACAACCGGCGCGGGTAGCACGATCGGCCCGCCCGACGCGTCTCCTCCCGCCGCCCGTGTTCCGGCCGCCGATCCGCGGCTGCTGGCTAGGCTGTGCGGCAGAAGCCGGAGGAACCCCCACATGATCGACAACCTGAAGCGCATCCGCGAGCCCCTGACCTGGGCCGTGATCGTGCTGGTCGCCGCCAACCTCGTCCTGGGCATCGTCGAGCTGGTGCAGAACGTGCAGCAGGAGGTGCCGCTGTTCGAGGCGTTCCAGACCCTCGGCGGCTCGCTGATGAGCATGTCGCTGGTGGTCGCCGTGGTCGCGCTGGTCAGCACCTGCTTCTTCATCGCCCCGGCCACCCCGCACGCGCGCCGGGTCACCCTGGTCGCGGCGATCGTGCTCAGCGTCGGCGTGGTGCTCACACTGATCAGCTACGTGCTCGGGGCGATCGCAGCGGACGACCCGGTCGGACGCGTGGTGGAGATCGTCGGCAGCCTGATCGACCTGCTGCTGAAGGCGGTCGGCGCCGGTGCGCTCTGGGTGCTGCTGCGCGGGGTCACGGCGGGACGAATCGACACGGCACCGCCCGCTCCTGCGCTCGAGCCGGCGCCGGAACCGGAGCCCGAGGCCGCCGCGCCGCCCGTCCCCGAGACCCGGACCACGTGGCAGCGGGGCGAGGCTGCGGGCACCGTGTGGCAGACCGCCGACGACGCCGCGGCGGGCGCTCCGGGTGCCCCCCGGATGCCCGAGACGGGACACCAGGCCATCTTCAGGGACGAGGCCGGATCCCCGACAAACTCCGAATAACTACCACGTCACCCGCTCGGGGGACACGGCGTCCGCGAGCGCGAATGGTAGCCCAACGGGGTTGACTTATCGCGAATGACAGGCGTGTAATTCTCTCCAAGTAGTTCGCGTGCCCCACAGCGCGGGCTGGGTCGAGGGGAAAGTCAGATGCAGGAACTGTTCCTGATCACGGAGCCGGATGCCGAGGGCCTCCTGGGCTGGCAGGACCGCGCTCTCTGCGCCCAGACCGATCCGGAGGCTTTCTTCCCCGAGAAGGGCGGTTCCACGCGGGAGGCGAAGAAGGTCTGCCTCTCCTGCGACGTGCGCCCGGAGTGCCTGGAGTACGCGCTCGGCAACGACGAGCGCTTCGGCATCTGGGGCGGCCTCAGCGAACGCGAGCGCCGGCGCCTGAAGAA
>JBDHZJ010000047.1:0-10550 GCA_039811825.1 Propionicimonas sp. | reverse complement strand
AGCACGAGCACGACCCCGAACGCCGAGGCGCAGAACAGGAACACCAGGGCGGCGGCCGACGCGATCGCCGGCGCCAGCGCGGGCAGGGTGACCGTCGCCAGCACCCGGGCACGACCGGCGCCGAGGGTTCGGGCGGCGTCCTCGGCCCGCGGGTCGAGCCGCGACCAGAGCGCCCCGACCGTGCGCACGACGACGGAGTAGTTGAAGAACACCAGCGCGAGGACGATCCCGGCCAGCGACTCCTGCAGGCCGAGCGGGCCGAGCAGCCCGGTGGGCGCGAAGAGGGCGGAGAACGCGACCCCGACGACCACCGTGGGCAGCACGAACGGGACGCTCACCACGGCGCGCACCAGCCGGCGTCCGGGGAACCGGCAGCGGTACAGCACGTAGGCGCCGGGGACGCCGAGGACCACGGCGAAGATCGTGCCCAGGACGGCCTGGGCGAACGTCTGGGCGAGGATCCGCCAGGTGCGCGGGGCGGCCAGCACCTCCTGGACGCCGGCCAGGGTCCAGCTCCCGTCCACCACGAACCCGCGGGCGACGAGCGCGGTCACCGGCCAGACGAAGAAGACCGCCAGGAACGCCACCGGCAGCGCCGCCGCCGCGGCCCACACCCACGGGTTCCCGCCGACGCCGCGGTGCCGACCGCGCCGTCCGACCACGCCGAACGCCTCCGTTCCCGTCATTCGCCACCGCTTGAGCAGGGGCGTTCGACCGGAACCGAGGCCCTCGGCGACGAAAGGGGGCTCACCCGATGACCGCCGCCGTCCATGCCTTGATCCACTCGTCGCGCTTCGCGCCCAGTTCGGCGGCGGGCACCGTGATCGGGCTCTCGACCACGGCGGCGTACTTCGTCCAGTCGGCGGGCAGGTCGATCTCGGGGTCGACCGGGTCCATGTACATCTGCTCGGGGATCTGCGCCTGCACCTGGGGCGAGAGCATGAAGTCGATGAACTTCCGCGCCCCCACCTCGTTCTGCGCGCCGGCCAGGACGCCGGCGTACTCGACCTGACGGAAGCAGGTCTGGGTCAGCGCCTCGGTGGCGTGCTCGTAGGCAGGCGAGGTGGAATAGGACACCACCAGCGGGCGGTCGCCCTTGCCCGAAGACCCGGAGAACTGCACGGTGTAGGCCTCCGTCCAGCCCTTCACCACCTTGACCCCGTTCGCCTTCAGCTGCTTCCAGTAGTCGAGGTAGCCGTCCTCACCCATCGCCCCGACGGTGGCCGCGAGGAACGCCATGCCCGGCGAGGACGTCGCGGGGTTCTCCACCACGAGCAGGTCCTTGTACTTCGGGTTGAGCAGGTCGACCAGCGTCTGCGGGACGGCGAGGCCCTTGTTCTTGAACCAGGTCGTGTCGGCGTTGACGCACACGTCGCCGAAGTCGATCGGGGTCAGCGAGTTCGCGTCGTCCGCCGCGTAGGCCTCGGCGCCCTCCGGCGGGTCGGGCGAGGCATAGGGGCTCAGGATCCCGGCGTCGATCGCGCGGCCGGCGAAGGTGTTGTCGATGCCGTAGACCACGTCGCCCAGCGGCGCGTCCTTGGTCAGGATCAGCTGGTTCAGCACCGTCCCCGCATCGCCGGGGGCGACGTAGGTCACCTCGTAGCCCGTCTCGGACGCGAACTTCGCGACCGTGTCCGCATCGAGGGCGAACGAGTCGTGGGTGACCACGGTGAGCGTCTTGCTCTCGGTCGGACCCGACGGCGCGTCCCCGCCGGCCGGGGACGCCGTGCCGGCCGGGCCCGTGCACCCCGCCAGCAGCACGGCCGCGACGACCGCGACCAGGGACTTCCGAATGGACATGCTTCGACTCCTCCATCGTTCGGAGGGCCCGGGTACACCACCCGGGGAGAAATCCCGACTCCCTACGCCGGTGCGAACCGGATCAGGTTCGAGGGTCTGCGGCTGCCCGCACTCTCAGCGCCTACGGCGCTCCCCTGTCGATAGCCAAGGCTACCAGCGAGAGGGGCGCTCGGCGTCCGCCGCCAGGGTGGACCGAGTAAGGAACCGTCCCCTACCCGGTCCGGACCGAGTAGGGGACGGTTCCTTACCCGGTCCGGTGATAGCCCACACCTACTACTTGACATTGCATAATACCGGGTCTTACCGTGTAGCCGTGCCGGACAATCGGGAATCCCAACTCCTCAAGGGCGTGCTGCCCATGCTCCTGCTGGCCCTGCTCAGCCGCGAGAAGTCCTACGGCTACGAGCTGGTGGTCCGGCTGCAGGACGCCGGGCTGGCCGGCATCGCCGCGGGCACGGTCTACCCGGTGCTCACCCGGCTGGAACGCGAGCGCCTGATCAGCTCGCGACTGGTGCCGTCCCGTTCCGGCCCGGCGCGCAAGTACTACCGTCCGACGGACGCCGGCAGCGACGCCCTGGCCGACTCCGCCGCAGCCTGGCGGGCCCTCGCCCGCACCGTCGAGCCACTCCTGCACGCGACACCCCCACGAGAGGACGACCGATGACCACGCTGTCCGACCTGCTCCGCCGCGAGACCTTCCTCAACCGGTTCAGCTGGCACGCCCAGGACTACCCGGGGTACGTGAAGGTGAAGCGCGACCTGCGCCGTGAGCTCACCGCCGCCGCCCGGGACGCCGGGATGCCGGCCGCGATCGCCTCGCTCGGCCACCCGGCCGAACTGGCCGCCGAGTACCTCGCCGGCCTCGAGCACCCCCGTCCCCGGTGGTCCACAGCCCTGTGGTGGCTGGCCGCAGGGGTGTGGACGCTCGGCCTCCTCGCCCTGGCGTACGCCTTGGGCACCATGGACACCCTCGAGGCGCTCGGCGGCGGCAGCGTGCAGCACGACGTGTTCGGGACGCCGGTCCTGTTCACCTACACCGCCGAGGAGATCTCGTCGCAGTTCCGGCTCACGTGGGCATCACTGGCCTGGCTGGTCGGCTTCGCCGCGCTCCCCTACCTGGTCGGCGCCCGCTTCTGGCGGTTGTGGACGGGCCGGCGACCGGCGACCGCGAGCCGGCGCAGCGGGGACGCCGTCGGCGTCCGCTGATCGGGTGGACCGAGTAAGGAACCGTCCCCGACCCCGGTCCGGACCGGATCGGGGACGGTTCCCGACTCGGTCCAGATCCGTTCCCGGCGGGACGGTGTTGTGCCAGTCTTGGGCGCATGACTGCGCAGTCCGATGCCATCGAGACCATCAAGAACGGCTACACCTTCACCACCCCGGCCATCGACCTGGGCGTCCTGATGGTCGACGGGGAGCCCCACCCGGACGTCCGCGTCCGGATCTCCCTGTCGATGCTGAACCGGCACGGCCTCGTCGCGGGCGCGACCGGCACCGGCAAGACCCGGACGCTGCAGCTGCTCGCCGAGCAGATCTCGAAGGCGGGCGTGAGCGTGTTCGCCGCCGACATCAAGGGCGACCTGTCCGGCATCGCGATCCCCGGCACCCCCAGTGAGAAGCTCACCGCGCGCAGCGAGAAGATCGGCCAGGACTGGCAGCCGGAGGGCTGCCCGACCGAGTTCTACGCGCTCGGCGGCCAGGGCCTGGGCGTCCCGCTGCGGGCGACCGTGTCGTCGTTCGGACCGATCCTGCTGTCCAAGGTGCTCGACCTGAACGAGACCCAGGAGTCGAGCCTCGGCCTGGTCTTTCACTACTGCGACACCCAGGGCCTGCCGCTGCTCGACCTCGCCGACCTCAGGGAGGTGCTGACGTACCTCACCTCGGACGAGGGCAAGCCGGAGCTGAAGGAGATCGGGGGCCTGTCCAGCGCCACCGTGGGCGTGATCCTGCGCTCCCTGGTCACCCTGCAGACGCAGGGCGCGGACGAGTTCTTCGGCGAGCCCGAGTTCGACACCCGCGACCTGATCCGCACCGACGCGCAGGGCCGCGGTGTGATCTCGCTGCTGGAATTGCCGAACGTCACTGACCGCCCGGCGATCTTCTCCACGTTCCTGATGTGGGTGCTGGCCGACCTGTTCCACGACCTGCCCGAGGTGGGCGACCTGGACAAGCCGAAGCTGGTCTTCTTCTTCGACGAGGCGCACCTGCTGTTCAACGGCGCGTCCAAGGCATTCCTGAACGCGATCACCCAGACCGTCCGGCTGATCCGGTCGAAGGGCGTCGGCATCTTCTTCGTCACCCAGGCGCCCACCGACGTGCCCGACTCGGTGCTGGCCCAGCTCGGTTCGCGGGTGCAGCACCAGTTGCGCGCGCACACCCCGAAGGACGCGAAGGCGCTGAAGGCGACCGTCGAGACCTACCCGACCAGCTCCTACGACCTGGCCGAGACCCTGCAGGCGCTCGGCATCGGCGAGGCGATCGTCACGGTGCTGAACCCGGACGGGGCGCCCACCCCGGTCGCCTGGACGCGGATGCTGGCGCCCGGTGCGTCCATGAAGCCGATGCCGGAGGACTGGATGACCGGGGGCATCGCCGCCTCGGCCATGCAGGCGAAGTACGGGCAGGCCGTCAACCGCGACTCCGCCTACGAGATGCTCACCCGCAGGCTCGAGGAGGGCGCGGCGAAGGCCGCGCAGGAGAAGCAGGCCGCCGAGGAGGCGAAGGAGCGGGAGGCACAGGAGAAGGCGGCGTCCCGGCAGTCCACGCGGCGGTCGTCCTCGTCGTCCCGGCGCGCGCCGAAGTCGGGGGTCGAGAAGGTGCTCAGCTCGCCGACCTTCTGGAACCAGGCGATGCGGGTCGGCGGCGACATCGTCCGCACGATGTGGGGCACCGCCCGCAAGTAGCGCGCGGCCCGCGCATGGACCGAGTTGGGGACGGTTCCTAACTCGGTCCACTTCACGAGGTGGACCGAGTTAGGAACCGTCCCCAACTCGGTCCGTCAGGCGTAATTCCCGGAGTGCAGGACGGCCTGGTACTGCGCGCGCTCGTAGGCGGAGGAGTCGGGGACGGACGCGGCGCTCATCGAGCCGCGCAACTGGGTCACGCTCTCGTACTCGCGGGCGGCCAGCCACGCCTCGGTCTCGGCGAGCATCAGCGTGATCGCCTCCGGGCCCCGGCGCAGGATCGCCGACGCCGTGCAGGCCACGTCCGCGCCCACCAGCAGCGCCTTGACCACCTCGGCGCCCGAATGGACGCCGGAGGTGCACGCCAGCGACACCTCGGGCAGCTGGCCGCGCAGGATGCCGAGCCAGCGCAGCGCGATCCGCTGGTCGTCCGGCTCGGACAGGTCGGCCCGGGCCAGCAGCGCCAGCCGCTCCAGCTCGATGTCGGGGGCGTAGAACCGGTTGAACAGCACGAGGCCGTCGGCACCCGCGTCCACGGCCAGCGCCGCGAACTTCGACATCGCCGAGTAGTACGGCGACAGCTTCACCGACAACGGGATGTCGACCGCGATCTTCACCGCCTCGATCGCCGCCAGGTGGGCCAGTTCGATGTCGCTCGCGCCCACGCCCGGGTCGGCGGCCATCGTGTACAGGTTCAACTCCAGGGCGTCCGCGCCCGCGTCGGCGAGCTCCTTCGCGTAGCGCTGCCACGAGCCGGGACGGGTGGCGTTGAGGCTGGCGATCACCGGGATCTTCAGCTGCTCCTTGGCCGCGCGCACGAGGCCGACGAAGCGCCCGGCGCCCAGGTCCGGCTGGTCGAGGTCCGGCAGCGGCGCACCGGTGAACTCGGCGAAGTCGTCGCCGGCGTCCAGCAGCTGCGACAGCGTGCCCTCCTCGGCGAGCACCTCCTCCTCGAACAGCGAAGGCAGCACGACCGCGGACGCCCCCGCCGCCTCGAGCGCGAGCAGCGAGTCGAGCCGACCGGTCAGCGGCGACGCCGAAGCGATCACTGGACCCGACAGCGGCAACCCGAGGTAGCTCGTCGCCAGTTGGGGCCTCATGGTTCCTCCTTGACCTCCGGCAGGGTGCGCTCCACACCGGCCAGTTGCGAGTAATAGTGCCAGCGTTCTTCGGCGTCCGCTTGTGCGAGTTTTGCCAATTCCTCGGCTCGTGAAGGATTCGCCCGCGCCAGCATCGCGAATCGTGCCTCGTTCATCATGAATTCCCGCACCGGGATCGTCGGCGGCTTGCTGTCCAGGTGCAGCGGGTGCCCGGCCTCGCCGGGACGGAACCGGTACAGCGGCCAGTAGCCGCTGGCCACCGCGTCGGACTGGTGGCTCATCGACGTGGCCATGTCGATGCCGTGCGCGATGCAGGTCGAGTAGGCGATCAGCACCGACGGTCCCGGCCAGGCCTGCGCCTCCAGCATCGCCCGCACCGCCTGCTGCTGGTTCGCCCCGATCGCCAGCTGCGCGACGTACACGTTGCCGTAGGCCTGGGCGAGCATGCCGAGGTCCTTCTTCGGGGTGCCCTTGCCCGCGGTGGCGAACTTGGCGGTGGCGCCGCGCGGGCTCGCCTTGGACGCCTGCCCGCCGGTGTTGGAATACACCTCGGTGTCGAGGACGAGGATGTTCACGTTCCGGCCGCTGCCGAGCACGTGGTCGAGCCCGCCGTAGCCGATGTCGTACGCCCAGCCGTCGCCGCCGATGATCCACACCGACTTCTCCACCAGTTCGTCGGCCAGCGAGAGCAGCCGCCGGGCGAGGGACGCGAGCGAAGCGCCCTCGCCCGTGTCGCCGGTCGCGACGTGCCTCGCCAGCACCCGCTTCAGCTGCTCGACCCGCTCCCGCTGGGCGACCAGGCCGGCCTCGTCGGCCTGGTCGGCGGCCAGGATCGCGTCCGCGAGGTCGTGGCCGACCTCGCTGCGCAGCTGGTCGAGCAGCCGCCGGGCCTCGGCGTGCTGGTTCTCCCAGGCGATCCGCATGCCCAGGCCGAACTCGGCGTTGTCCTCGAACAGCGAGTTCGACCAGGCCGGGCCGCGGCCGTCCGCGTTCGTCGTGTAGGGCGTGGTGGGCAGGTTGCCGCCGAAGATCGACGAGCAGCCGGTGGCGTTCGCAATCAGCATCCGGTCGCCGAACAGCTGGGTGAGCGTCTTGATGTACGGCGTCTCGCCGCAGCCCGAGCAGGCCAGCGAGAACTCGAACAACGGCTGCAACTGGGCCACGCCCTTCACCTGGTCGCGGCGCACCTGGGTCCGGTCGATCTCGGGCAGGCCGAGGAAGAAGTCGAACCGCTCCCGCTCGGCGTCCCGGTGCCCGCGGGCCGGTTCCATGTCCAGCGACTTGTGCTTGAACTCGCTCTTGGAGCGGGCCGGGCAGATGTCGGAGCAGATGCCGCAGCCGGTGCAGTCGTCGGGCGCGACCTGGACGATCAGGCGGCGGCCCGGGTTCGCGCGGTCCTTGTACTCCTTGTCCTTGAAGCCCTCCGGCGCCCCGGCGAGGTCGGCGGGGTCGGCGAGCTTGATCCGGATCGCCGAGTGCGGGCAGACCACCGCGCACTTGCCGCAGTCGATGCACAGCGAGGGGTCCCAGACCGGCAGCTCGGCGGCCAGCCCGCGCTTCTCCCACTTCGACGTGCCTGTCGGCCACGCGCCGTCCACGGGCAGCGCGCTCACCGGCAGCAGGTCGCCCTGCCCCTTCAGCATCGCGCCGGTGACCTGCTTCACGAAGTCCCCTGCCGCGTCCGGCAACGGGGGCAGCCGGTGGGTGTGGCTGGACGGACGCAGCCCCGCCGGCAGTGGCGCCAGCGCGGCGATGGCGGCGTCGACGGCGGCGAAGTTCCGCTCCACGACGGTGCGCCCGCGGCGTCCGTAGGTCTTCTCGATCGAGTCCTTGATCGCGGCGATCGCCTCGTCGGCCGGCAGCACCCCGGAGAGGTAGAAGAAGCACGGCTGCATCACCGTGTTGATCCGCCGGCCCAGCCCGGCCGACCTCGCGACCGCCTCGGCGTCGATCACCCAGGTGCGCAGCCGCTTGGCCGCGATCTCGGCCTGCACCTCCACCGGCAGGTGGTCCCAGGTGTCCTCGCCCCACGGCGAGTTCAGCAGCAGGGTGGCGCCGGGCCGGGCGACGTCGACGGTCTGCATCGCCGTGAGCAGCTCGAACTGGTGCACGGCGACGAAGTCGGCGGCGTCCACGAGGTAGGTGGCGCGGATCGGCGTGCGGCCGAAGCGCAGGTGCGAGACCGTGGTCGCGCCGGACTTGCGGGAGTCGTAGACGAAGTAGCCCTGCGCGTGCGCGCCCGGCTGCTCGCCGATGATCTTCACCGAGTTCTTCGCCGCGCCGACGGTGCCGTCGGAGCCGAGGCCGAAGAACACCGCGGACACCTGCTCGGCCGGCACGCCGAACTCGGCGTCCGGGGTGAGCGAGAGGTGCGTGACGTCGTCGGTGATGCCGACCGTGAACCGCGGCTTCGGCGCGGCCTTCGCGAGCTCGTCGAAGACGGCCTTCGCCATCGGCGGGGTGAACTCCTTGGACGACAGGCCGTAGCGTCCGCCGATCACCCGGGGCCCTTCGTGACGCCCCGCTCGTCCCTCGCGGGGCTCCTCAGGGACCGGGGAGGAGGAGGCCCGCTGCTCCTCAGGGACCGGGGAGGAGGAGGCCCGCTGCTCCTCAGGGACCGGGGAGGAGGAGGCCCACTGCTCCTCCGGGGCCGCTCCACCCCCACCGCTCCCTGAGGAGCCGGCGGTGAGGAACGAACCGCCGGCGTCACGAAGGGCGCCGGCGAGCGCGACCAGGACGTCGGCGTGCAGCGGCTCGGCCGGGGCGCCGACCTCCTTCGTGCGGTCGAGGACGGCGATCGAGGTGACCGTCGGCGGCAGCGCGGCGAGGAACGCCTCGACCGGGAACGGCCGGTACAGCCGGACGGTGACCAGGCCCACCTTCTCGCCGCGGCGCACCAGCTCGTCCACGGTCTCGGCCAGGCAGCCGGCCGCCGAACCCATCGCGACCACGACCCGGTCCGCGTCGGGCGCGCCGTGGTAGTCCACCAGCGAGTACCGCCGCCCGGTGCGCGCGGCCAGCTCGTCGAACACCTCGCCGACCACACCGGGCACCGCGAAGTGGAACGGGTTGGCCGCCTCCGCCGCCTGGAACCAGGTGTCCGGGTTCGCCGCCGCGCCGCGGAGCACCGGCGCGTCCGGGGTGAGCCCGCGCTCGCGGTGGGCCAGCACGTCCTCCTCGCGCACCAGCGCGCGCAGGTCGGCCTCGGACAGCAGCTCGATCGTGTTCACCTCGTGGCTGGTCCGGAAGCCGTCGAAGAAGTGCACGAACGGCACCCGCGAGCGCAGGGTCGCCGCGTGCGCGACCAGGGCGAAGTCGTGCGCCTCCTGCACGCTGGACGCGCACAGCATCGCCCAGCCCGTGGCGCGGGCGGCCATCACGTCGGACTGGTCGCCGAAGATGCTCAGCGCGTGCGTGGCGACCGTCCGCGCGGCGACGTGGATCACCGCAGGGGTGAGCTCGCCGGCGATCTTGTACATGTTCGGCAGCATCAGCAGCAGGCCCTGGGACGCGGTGAACGTCGAACCCAGCGTGCCCTTGGTGACCGCGCCGTGCAGCGCCCCTGCCGCCCCGGCCTCGGACTGCAGCTCCACCACCTCGGGCACCGCGCCCCACAGGTTGGTGCGACCGTCGGCCGACCACGCGTCCGCCGACTCCCCCATCGCCGAGGACGGGGTGATCGGGTAGATCGCGATCACCTCGCTGAGCGCGTGCGCCACCCGCGCGGCCGCCTCGTTGCCGTCCAGCGTCGCCCGGGCGGCGCGGGGCCCAGCAATCGTTGCGGGAGTCATTGGGCCATTGTGTCCCGTCACAAGGGCTGGCGTCCGACGGTCCCGACGATCCCGGCGCGATACTCGGCGCTGCTGAACTTGTTGTACTCCGCCTGCGCCGCCTCGATCCGCTTCGGCACGTCGAGGCGCTCGGACGGCTCCTCGTTGCCCGGGGTCGAGATGAACTTCTGCAGCCCCTTCAGCCCCGCGTCCGCGCGGGTGGCGGCGGCGTGCTGCTTGGCGTCGAGCCGGGCGGCGTACCAGTCGGCGCCGATCACGGCCTCCCGGGTGAACAACGCCCGGAACTCGGGCGTCTCCAGCGTCCAGCCCTCCGCGGAGCGGCCGTGGGCCATGATCTCCAGCAGCGCCCGCAGCGGCGGGACCGCCAGCTCGATCGTGCCGTCGTCGAAGTACGACTTCGCGACCCGCTGGTGGGTGGTCACGATGACATCGACCGATTCGGCGAAGATCGCCTCGTCCTGCAGCTCGGGCCGCAGCATCCCCTCGGTGAACACCGCGTGCGGGTGCAGGAAGATCCGGCCGAAGTACTTGCGGGCGAACGCCTGGGTCATCCGGTAGCCGAGCCGGCTGGCCAGCACGGTGCGTCCCTCGAACTCGAAGTCCTCGATCCGCTCCAGCGCGCCCTCGGCGACCAGGTTGGCCGCGGTGCGCTCGGCCGGGGTCATCCGGCTGAACACCTCGGGCACCAGCATCGAGATGTCGTGGTCGACCCGGACGTGCGGGCCCACGTAGCCGGCGCAGGACACCCAGCCGTCGTAGCCGGTGAGCGCGAACGACAGGAACGCAGCGTTCAGGTCCAGGACGGCGGGCATCGCGTTGAACGGGCCCTTCGTCATCGCGCCCTCCGAGCCGGCGCCCGTGGTGGACGGCGACTTGCCGGTCATCGAGGAGATGAACTCGGCGAACAGCTCGGGCAGCTCCATGTAGTGCAGCGGGTTGTAGGAGCACAGCGGCGG
>JBDHZJ010000046.1:0-10591 GCA_039811825.1 Propionicimonas sp. | reverse complement strand
ACCTTCGCCGAGGTGAGCTGCAGCAGCGGGCGCAGGTCGCTCGCGGCGACGTAGTGCCACGTGGGCCGCAGCACGTGTGTCCGGACGAGCGCGCCCCTGGCCACCGCCGCGGCGACGTCGGCCGCGGTGCCGGCGCAGCGCAGCGCCACCATCGCCTGCGCCAGCGGGGCGTCCTGGGCCTGGACGGCGAGCAGTTCGCGCACGACCTGGACCGGGTCCGCGGCCGGCGGGCCGCTCAGCCGCTGGGTGGCGAGCCGGGCCCGGGCGACGGCGTCCGGGTCCACGTCAGGCCCGGAATCCCGCGTAGAAGACGGCCAGCAGGAAGCCGGCTGTGGCAAGGGCGAGCCCCGGCCAGCGCAGGGGCGGACGGGCGGCCTCGCCGGCACGCCACAGGGCGAGCGCGGCCAGGGCCAGTCCGAGCGCGCGGCCCGGGAACGGGACGTCGAGGCGGAGCACCTCGATCGCGGCGCCGACCGCCACCCCGAGCCCGCCGAGCACGGCCAGCGCCCCGCGGACGCGGCGCAGCGCGACCAGCCAGCCGGCGCCCGCGGCGACGGCCCGGCGGCCGGCCGCGGCGGGGCGCGCGAACAACTCGGCGAGGCCGGTCACGACGAACCAGGCCGCGACCACAGCGGCCAGGATGACGTCGACCCCGATCCGGTCCATGCCCCACCTCCGGCCCGCCAGTCTAGGTGGGGCGCCGGCTACCCGGCCGCGAGCGTGCCGAGCAGCGCGGCGAGCGCGGCGCGCTCCGCCTCGTCGAGCCGGCCGAACAGCTCGGTCGCGACCTGGGCGCGCGCCCGGGCCACCTCGGCCAGGGCGTCCTGCCCGGAGGCGGACAGGACGAGCAGGTGCGCCCGTCCGTCCGCGGGATCGGTGCGGCGCTCGACGTACCCGGCGGCGACGAGGCCGGAGATGGAGTCGGTGGCCGACCGTGCGGCGATGCCGAGCTGCCCGGCAACCTCGGACGGACGCAGCGGTCCGCCCTCTCCGATCACCCGCAGCGCCCGGGCCTGGTGCGGGCTCAGGCCGAGCGGTGCGATCCGCTGCTGGGTCTCCCGGCGGATCAGTCGCGCGACGCGCAACAGCTCCTCGGCGAGGACCTCGGGGAAGATCACCATGGCAACGGACCTTATATGCTGTGGTTACCTCACTATATCGGAGGCCTCATGACGATGACAGCTCCCGGTGGCCAGATGATGCGGGGCCCCGCGCGCGTCAACCCGGCAGATCGTGCGCAGTTGGCCGAGTCGCCGGTGAGCTTCGCCCGGGTCGCCGCGCTCTTCGCAGGCCATCGACTGGAACTCGCCACGGTCACCGCGATCATCGTGGTGGCGTCGGTGGTCGGGCTCGCCCAGCCCTTCCTGTTGCGCGAGGTGATCGACGTCGCGCTGCCGGCCGGCGACACCCGGCTGCTGGTCTGGCTGGTCGCCGGCATGATCGCCGTGGCCGCGGTCACCGGCGTGCTCGGGGTGTGGCAGACCTGGCTGGCGACCGGGATGGGGCAGCGGGTGATGCACAGCCTGCGCGTCCGCGTGTTCGCGCACCTGCAGGCCCAGTCGCTGGCGTTCTTCAAGCGCACCCGCGGCGGCGAGATCCAGTCCCGGCTGCTCCAGGACGTCGCCGGGCTGCAGTCGGTCGTGACCACGACGGCGACCTCGATCGCGTCCAACCTGACCACGGCGGTGGCCACGGCGGTGGCGATGGTCGCGCTGAACTGGCGGCTGTCGCTGCTCTCGCTGCTGGTCCTGCCGCCGGCCATCCTGCTCACCCGCAGGGTGGCCCTGGTACGCCGGGACGTCACCCTCGCCCAGCAGCGGGCACTGGCCGAACTGCACAGCGAGGTCGAGGAGGCGCTGAGCATCAACGGCGCCATGCTCACCAAGACGCTGGGCAGCGGTCCCGCGCACGAGCAGGAGTTCACCGCGACCTCGGCCGAACTGATCGACCTCGAGGTGCGCTCGCAGCTCGCCGGGCGGTGGCGGATGGCCACCATGGGCATCGTGTTCGCCGCGATCCCGGCCCTGCTCTACCTGGTCGCGGGCTTCCCCGCGCTGGCCGGCGACCTCACCATCGGCACCCTGATCGCCTTCGCGAGCCTGCAGGGCGCGATCTTCCGGCCGATCATGGGGCTGCTCAACATCGGGGCGCAGTGGATCGCGTCGATGGCCCTGCTCAGCCGCATCTTCGGCTACCTCGACCTGCCGGTGGAGGTCGTCGAGCCCGTCCACCCGGTGCGTCCCGACCCGGCCGGGGTGCGCGGCGAGGTGCGCTTCGAGGGAGTCAGCTACCGGTTCCCGGACGGTTCGGACGACGCGCTGGCCGGGATCGACCTGGCCGTCGACGCGGGCCGTTCGGTGGCGGTGGTGGGGGAGACCGGGTCAGGCAAGTCCACGCTCGCCGCGCTGCTGGTGCGGCTGGCCGACCCCACCGCGGGCCGGATCACCCTCGACGGGGTGGACCTGCGCGAGCTCGCCGCGTCCGACCGGGCGAGGCTGATCGGCATGGTGACGCAGGAGACCTACCTCAGCCACACCACGATCGCGGCGAACCTGCGCCAGGCCGCGCCGGACGCCACCGACGCGCAGCTGTGGTCGGCGCTCGCCGCCGCGCAGGTCGACCACGTGATCGCCGCGCTGCCCGAGGGGCTGGACACCGTGGTGGGGGCGCGTGGCCACCGGTTCAGCGGCGGCGAGCGGCAGCGGCTCGCGATCGCCCGGACGCTGCTGGTGAACCCGCCGGTGCTCGTGCTCGACGAGGCCACCTCCGCGCTGGACAGCGACACCGAGCGGGAGCTGCAGGCCGCCCTCGACCACCTGATGGAGGGCCGCACCACCCTCACGATCGCGCACCGCCTGAGCACCGTCCGGGGCGCGGACGAGATCGTGGTGCTCGCCGGCGGAAGGATCGTCGAGCGCGGCACCCACGACACCCTGCTGGCGTCCGGCGGGCGCTACGCCCGCCTGCACGGGTGAGCGGAACGGGACAAACCTGACGCCGACCGGCCACGAGCCGCGGAATTCGGCCCGTGGGCCGCGATCGGCGGCAGTTCTGTCCCGTTTCCGCGGCGCCGGCGTCCGGTGGGTGACCCACGCCGATGGATGGTGGGAGCGGTCACACTGATTGGTGGCACAATCGCAGGGTGTTCCGCCCGGTCGAGGATGCCCGGGGCCTCGAGTTGGCCCCAGGCCACTGGCTGCGCACGGACCTGATCGCCTGGCCGACCTCGCACCTGCCGCCGGGCGAGGACCCCTCCGCCCTCTACTGGCGCCTGCACTGGTCGGCCGACGACCACATCGACCCCGTGGCCAGCGAGCCGATGCCGTGGCCGAACGCCACCCTCCGGTTCGATCCGGATGGGCTGCCGGCGGACGTCGCCGCGCAGTACCCGCACCTGAGCGACTACCTGTGCCTGCGGCCGCCCCCGGACGCGGTCGCGGACATCCGCGAGGCGCTGCGCTGCCAGGTGGCGGTCACCGCCCAGCTGCCGTCCGGCAGGATCGCGACCGCGGGCCAGCTGCAGCTGCCCGGCGTGATCGACGAGCTCTACGCCGCGGCTGCGACCGCTGAGCTCGGCCCGGTCTGGCACTTCGGCACCCCGACCCTGCGCCTGTGGGCTCCGACCGCCCGGGACGTGGCCCTGCTGCTGTGGCCGGCGGACGCGGAACTGCACGACGAGCCGCAGCGGCGCCGGATGATCGCCGCCGACGACGGCACCTGGGCGGTCACCGGCGAACCGGGCTGGCTCGGTGCCCGGTACCGCTACGAGGTCACGGTCTACACCCCGCAGCACCGCCGGGTGGTGGTGAACCAGGTCACCGACCCGTACTCGACGGCCCTCACGGTGAACTCCACCCACTCGGTGCTCGCCGACCTGGCGGATCCCGCGCTGGTGCCCGGCGAGTGGCGAGATGCGGTCGCTCCCCGGCTGGACGACCCGGTCGACCAGGTGATCTACGAACTCCACCTGCGCGACTTCTCGATCTCCGACGCGACCGTGCCGGAGAACCTGCGCGGCAGCTTCCTCGCCCCCACCGTGGACAGCGCAGGCATGGCCCACCTGCGGCGCCTCGCCGGGGCGGGTCTGAACACGGTGCAGTTGCTCCCCCTGTTCGACAACGCGACCGTCGAGGAACACCCGGAGCTCCAGGTCAGGCCGCCGTGGGAGCACCTCAAGCAACTGCCGCCGGACAGCCCCGAGCAGCAGCGCCACGTGAACTCCACCGGGGGCCGCAGCGGCTTCAACTGGGGCTACGACCCCTGGCACTACTTCGCACCCGAGGGGTCGTTCTCCTCCACGCTGGCCAGCGCCGAGGGCTCCGGCCGGGTGGTCGAGTTCCGGCAGATGGTCGGCGCGTTCCACGCCGCCGGGCTGCGGGTCGTGCTCGACCAGGTGTTCAACCACACGGCGAGCTCCGGCCAGGACTCCAAGTCGGTGCTCGACCGGACCGTGCCCGGCTACTACCACCGCCTGGACGCGCTCGGCGTGGTCGAGACGTCCACCTGCTGCCCGAATGTGGCCACCGAGCACCTGATGGCCCAGAAGCTGATGGTGGACGCCTGTGTGCACTGGGTGCGGCACTACCACGTGGACGGGTTCCGCTTCGACCTGATGGGCCACCACAGCCGCGACAACCTGCTCGCCGTCCGGGCCGCCCTGGACGCCCTCACCCCGGAGCTGGCCGGGGTGGACGGGCGCGCGGTGACCCTGTACGGGGAGGGCTGGAACTTCGGCGAGGTGGCCGACAACGCCCGGTTCGTCCAGGCGGCCCAGGGCCAGCTCGGCGGCACCGGGATCGCCACGTTCTCCGACCGGCTGCGGGACGCCGTCCGCGGGGGGTCGGTCTGGGGCGGCGACCCGCGCGGCCAGGGCTTCGGCACCGGCCTGTTCACCGCGGACAACGGCACCGGCCGGAACGGCGACGAGGCCGGCCAGGGCGAGCGGCTGGCCTGGTACACCGACCTGGTCCAGCTGGGGCTGGCCGGCACGCTGAGGTCGTACCGGTTCGGGTCGAACTCCCGGCACACCGAACTCACCGGGGCGGAACTCGACTTCGGCGGCCGCCCGGCAGGCTACGCGGACGCCCCGGGCGACGTGATCAGCTACGTGGACGCGCACGACAACGAGACGCTCTTCGATGCGCTCACCCTCAAGTTGCACCCGGCCACGCCGATGGCCGCCAGGGTGCGGATGAACACGGTGTGCCTCGCCCTGGCGACTCTGGGCCAGAGCCCGGTGATGTGGCACGCCGGCACCGACATCCTGCGCAGCAAGAGCCTCGACCGGAACTCCTACAACTCCGGCGACTGGTTCAACTACCTCGACTTCACCATGACCGACAACGGGTTCGCCGCGGGACTGCCGCCGGAGCGGGACAACGCTGCCACCTGGCACGTGCTCGCCCCGCTGCTCGCCGACCCGCGGCTGAAGCCCGGACCGATGGACATCCGGCGCGCCCATGAGGCGGCGCTCGACCTGCTGCGGCTGCGCGCGTCCACCCGGCTGTTCCGGCTGGGCACCGCGGAGCGGGTGGACGCGATGCTGACCTTCCCGGTCGCCAACAGCTGGCACCAGTTGCCGGGGGTGATCGTGATGGCGGTCGACGACCCCGACGGCGTGGTGGACGAGCGCTGGTCAGGCCTGCTCACGGTGTTCAACACCACTCCGTGGCTGGTTCGCCAGGGCCTGCCGCGCGACCTCGAGGGCTACGAGTTGCACCCGGTCCAGGCGTCCGGCAGCGACGACCTCGTCCGCTCCTGCGAGGTGGGCGTGGACTGGCTCGTTGTGCCCGAACGGACGGCGGCGGTCTTCGTCAGGCCGCGCTGAACGGCACGCCCACGGCTGGACGAAGGGTTGCTCCGGGCGGGCGCCTCGTCCGGCCGGGTGAACCTGCACGCGCGTGCAACTGTATGCACCGAAGAGCCGGTGTCCACCGGGATGTGCAAGGCTTGGGGGCGCTGAAGCAGAACCGATATTATGACGTTTCAAAAGCGCGAGGAAAGGCCGACGATGACCGATTTCACCTGGACCGAGCTGGATCAGCGGGCGGTGGACACCGCACGGGTGTTGGCCGGGGATGCGGTGGAGAAGGTGGGGAACGGGCATCCGGGGACGGCGATCTCGCTGGCGCCGCTGGCCTACCTGCTGTACCAGAAGGTGATGAAGGGTGATCCGGCGGATCCCCGGTGGATCGGCCGGGACCGGTTCGTGCTGTCGATCGGGCACTCGTCGCTGACCCAGTACGCCCAGTTGTTCCTGGCCGGGTACGGGCTGGAGGTCGAGGACCTCGCGTCCCTGCGCACGGAGGGATCGCTGACGCCGGGGCATCCGGAGTTCGGCCACACGGCGGGGGTGGAGTGCACGACCGGCCCGCTGGGTGCGGGGGTCTCGGACGCGGTCGGGTTCGCGATGGCGGCCAGGCGCGAGCGGGCGCTGCTGGATCCGGACACCCCGCTGGACCAGGCGAGCGTGTTCGACCGCACGGTGTACTGCATCGCGGGGGACGGCTGCATGCAGGAGGGCGTGTCGGGTGAGGCGTCGTCCCTGGCGGGGGCGCAGAAGCTGGGCAACCTGGTGCTGGTCTATGACGACAACCGGATCTCGATCGAGGGGGAGACCCAGATCGCGTTCACCGAGGATGTCGCGGCGCGGTATGCGGCCTACGGCTGGCACGTGCAGCATGTGGACTGGACCAACGGCGGCACCGGGTACACCGAGAACGTGCAGGCGCTGTACGAGGCGATCGAGGCCGCCAAGGCCGTCACCGACAAGCCTTCGTTCATCAAGCTGACCACGGTGATCGGGTGGCCGCTGCCGACGAAGGCCGGCGACCACAGCGTGCACGGCGCGAAGCTGGGTGGCGAGGAGATCGCGGGGCTGAAGAAGCTGCTCGGGTTCGACCCGGAGCAGAACTTCGCGGTGGAGCCGGAGGTGCTCGCGCACGCCCGTGGCCAGGCGGCGGGGAACGCCGCCGCGGCGAAGGCGGCCTGGCAGCCGGCGTTCGAGGCCTGGCAGGCCGCCAACCCGGAGCGGGTCGGGCTGCTGGAGCGGCTCGAGGCCCGCGAACTGCCCGAGGGCCTGGCGGCGGCGCTGCCGGTCTACGGTCCGGGCAAGAAGTCGACCCGGGCCGCGTCGGGTGAGGTGCTGACCGCGATCGCGGACGTGGTGCCGGAGTTGTGGGGCGGCTCGGCCGACCTGGCCGGTTCGAACAACACCACGATGAAGGGCCAGCCGTCCTTCTTCCCGCCGGAGCAGAGTTCGCACGAGTTCACCGGCAGCTACTCCGGTCGCACGCTTCACTTCGGGATCCGCGAGCACGCGATGGGCAACATCATCAACGCGATCACCATGTCCGGGCTGACCCGCTGCTACGGCGGCACGTTCCTGGTCTTCGCCGACTACATGCGCGGCGCGGTCCGGCTCGCCGCCCTGCAGAAGGTGCCCTCGATCTTCGTGTGGTCGCACGACTCGATCGGGGTGGGCGAGGACGGTCCGACGCACCAGCCGATCGAGCACCTCGCGAGCCTGCGGGCGATCCCCGGGCTGGACGTGATCCGTCCGGCCGATGCGAACGAGACCGCGCAGGCCTGGTACCAGGCACTGGCGCACACCGACCGGCCCTCCGCGATCATCCTGTCCCGCCAGGACCTGCCGATCATCGACCGTGACGCCGACGGGGTCGCCCCCGCCACCGAGCTGGCGAAGGGCGGCTACACGCTGGTCGAGGGCGAGGGCGAGTTGACGGTGGTGCTGGTCGCGACCGGCTCCGAGGTCGGGGTCGCGGTCGCGGCGCGCGAACAGCTGCAGGCCGAGGGGATCGGCACCCGGGTGGTGTCGATGCCGTGCATGGAGTGGTTCGACGCCCAGGATGCCGACTACCGGGCGTCCGTCCTGCCCGCCGGGGTGGCGACCGTCGCGGTCGAGGCCGGCGTGCCGATGGGCTGGCGCGAGAAGGTCGGACCCAACGGCGAGATCGTCGCGATCGACCACTTCGGCGAATCCGCCGCCGGCAACCTGCTCTTCACCAAGTACGGCTTCACCCCCGAGAACGTGGCCGAGAAGGCGAAGCTCGCGCTGGCCAGGCTCGGCTGAGCTTGGTCGACCTCACCGGGCGAAGGGCGCGCGCCAACGCCCTGCTGCTGGTCGCGTCCGCGATCTGGGGCTTCGCGTTCGTCGCGCAGCGGGTCGGGGCGGTCTTTGTCGGGCCGTTCAGCTTCAACGCGGTCCGCTTCGCCCTCGGCGCGCTGGTGGTGGCGGGCATCGCCTGGTGGCTCGCCACCCGACGAGGCGTGGCGTGGCCGCGCCGCCGGCTCGCCTGGCGGCGGGCGCTGCTGCCCGGTGCGCTGGCCGGCGTCCTGCTGGCGCTGGCGAGCAACCTGCAGCAGGCCGCGATGTCGAGCGTTCCGGCGGGCAACGCGGCGTTCATCACCGGGCTCTACATGGTCTTCGTGCCGGTGATCGCCGCCTTCCGGGGCCACCGGAGCTCGCTGCCGACCGTGCTCGGCGTGGTCTCCTCCGTGATCGGGCTGTACCTGATCGCGGTCACCGATGCCCTGACGATCGGTCCGGGCGAGGTGCTGCTGATCATCTCGACGGTGGTCTGGGCCGCCCAGATCCTCGTCATCGACCACTTCGGTCCAGGGCTGTCGTCGCTGCGCTTCGCCGGCGTCCAGTTCGTCACCTGCGCCGTGGTGAGTGCCGCCGGGGCCCTGCTGTTCGAGCCGGCGCCGTTCAGCGGGGTCGACCAGGCGATGGTGCCGATCCTGTACGGCGGCGTGCTCAGCGTCGGGGTGGCCTTCACCCTCCAGGTGGTGGGTCAGCGCGACGCCCTGGCGACCCACGCCGCCCTGATCATGGCGATGGAGTCGGTGTTCGGAGCCATCGGCGGGGCCTTGATCCTGGGCGAGAACATGGGGCTGCGCGGCTACGTCGGCGCCGCGCTCATGGTCACCGGGATCGTCGTGTCCCAGTTGGGCGTGGCGACGGCCGGGCGGGAGCGCCGCGCCGACGCCGGCGAGCCCGCGGCCTGAGCGCGGCCGCCCGGTCCGCCGCGCGCAGAAGCGGGACATTCCTGCCGCCGACACCCGCGCGGGTGCCTGATCGGCGCCGTCCCGGGCGATCCGGGTCAGGTCTGTCCCGAGAGCGCGCAGCCTCAGTCCCGCTCGCGGAAGCCCAACTGGCGCAGGGCGTCGATCATCACGGGGTCCGAGCTGCGCACCTGGATGCTCCGGGCGCCATGGTGGCTCGCCCACCACGCCAGCGCCAGCAGGTCGGGACACGCCCCGGCGGTCACCCACTCACCGTCGAGGTGGGCCCGGCACGGTGGCGGAGCCCCCCAGTCGGGCGGCGTGCCGGGGTCGCGTCCGTCCAGCAGGTCGCCGAGCCGGGCCACGAACGGCCGTCCCGAGACCCCCGCGGCCACGGCGAGACGATCGAGTTCGGCGTGCGGCGTGCGCTGCGGGTCCCGTCCGCGGGCCACGCCGACCGCGCGCAGCGCGAGCACGTCCGGCCACGCGACCGTGTGCACGACTCCGCGTCGATCGCGCACGACCAGCCCCGTGGCATCGGCGTCGAGGACGAATCCGACCAGGTCCCCCTGGCCGCCGTCGACGAGTTCGCGCCGCAGGCTGACCCGGCTACCCACGGCGGGCGTCTGGCTGCTGGGATCCCGGCGGGCCACGTCGCTTCATCTCCCGTTGTCAGTTGTAGAGTGCTGCTCAGTTTTGCAGGAACGACCCAGGAGCCGGCCCATGACCTACGTGATCACCCTCCCGTGTGTGGACATCAAGGATCTCGCGTGCGTCGAGGAATGTCCGGTCGACTGCATCTACGAGGGCAACCGGATGCTCTACATCCACCCCGACGAGTGCGTCGACTGCGGGGCCTGTGAGCCGGTCTGCCCGACCGAGGCCATCTTCTACGAGGACGACGTCCCCGCCGACCAGGCCGAGTACTACGACATCAACGTGCACTTCTTCGACGAGATCGGGTCGCCCGGTGGTGCGGCGAAGCTCGGCGCGGTCGACTACGACCACCCGACGGTCGCCGCGCTGCCGCCGCAGGGCGAGTGAACCAACCCCTGGCCGATCGCCTGCCCGATTTCCCCTGGGACTCGCTGGCGGACGCGAAGGCCCGGGCGAGCGAGCACCCGGACGGCATCGTCGACCTCTCCGTCGGCACCCCCGTCGACCCGACGCCCGAGATCGCGCAGCGGGCGCTCGCGGACGCTGCGGACGCCCCCGGCTACCCCGCGACCTGGGGGACGCCGGAACTGCGCGCGGCGATCATCGGCTACCTCACCCGGCGCTGGGGCGCGGTGCGGCTGACCGAGGCGGGCGTGCTGCCGGTGATCGGTACCAAGGAACTGGTCGCGCTCCTGCCGACGCTGCTCGGCGTGGGTCCCGGGAACGCCGTCGTGGTGCCCGAGATCGCCTACCCGACCTACAGGGTCGGCGCGCTGATCGCAGGGGCCGCCGTCCTGGCGTGCGACGACCCGTCCTGGCTGTTCGAGATGAGGCCGAAGCTGGTCTGGATCAACTCCCCGGCCAATCCGCACGGCGCGATCCTGGACGCGGCCCGGCTCCGCGAGTG
>JBDHZJ010000045.1:0-10601 GCA_039811825.1 Propionicimonas sp. | reverse complement strand
AACCGGCTCGCGCACGTGGACGACGACGGGGTGACGTTCACCTCGCACCTGAACGGCGACCGGCACCGGTTCACGCCGGAGGTCTCGATGCGGATCCAGCACGAGCTGGGCGCCGACATCATGTTCGCCTTCGACGAGTGCACCACCCTGATGAACACCCGCGGCTACCAGGAGAGCTCGCTGGAGCGGACGCAGGCGTGGGCGGTGCGCTGCCTGGCCGAACACGACCGGCTCACCGACGAGCGCGCCGACAAGCCGTACCAGGCGCTGTTCGGCGTCGTGCAGGGCGCCCAGTACGAGGACCTGCGCCGCCGGGCCGCCCGCGACCTCGCCGGCCTCGAGGTGAACGGACGCCGCTTCGACGGGTTCGGCATCGGCGGCGCGCTGGAGAAGGAGAATCTCGGCACGATCGTCGGCTGGGTGTGCTCCGAGCTGCCGGCGGAGGCGCCGAGGCACCTGCTCGGCATCTCGGAGCCGGACGACTTCTTCGCCGCCATCGAGGCGGGCGCGGACACCTTCGACTGCGTGATGCCGTCCCGGGTGGCGCGCAACGCGGCGATCTACACCGCCGACGGACGGTACAACGTGAACACCGCGGGCAGCCGGCGCGACTTCCGTCCGCTGGAGGAGGGCTGCGACTGCTACACCTGCGCCCACTACACCCGCGCCTACCTGCACCACCTGTTCAAGGCGAAGGAGATGCTGGGCGCCACCCTGGCCACGATCCACAACGAGCGGTTCACGGTGCGCCTCGTGGACGACATCCGCGCCAGCATCGATGCGGGTCGGTTCGCCGAGTTCAAGGCGGAGTTCCTGGGCCGGTTCTATTCCTCGGATCGCTGACGCGATCCTCGTCGAGACTCGTCCCTTCCCGGCCGCACGCGGCCGGGGCAGTCCTCGTCTATTCCTCCCGCCGCTGACGCGCCGTCCGTCGAGACTCCATCGCTTCCCGGCCGCGACTCGGACCTGTTGGACGCGGGCAAGGCTCCGAGACCGACTGCCTCACTGCGGCTTCCAGGCGCTCTGGACCGGCGGGTCAGGCGGCCCAGCGGAAGAGCACCGGGGCGATTCATCGACGCCGCTCCGCCAACCGTGCGGCAGTTCCGGACGTTTCGGGCGTGGCGGGCCGGACCGTCTTGCTGGCCTCTCGCGCAGGGTGATGGCTAGGGGATTTTGACGGTGTCGTGCCAGCAGATCCGTCCCGGATCCTTCACCAGGTTCCCCGCCTTATCAGTGATCACCCAACGATCGCCGCAGTGGTCCCTGGGAAGAAGTTGATGAACGACCCGCTCATTTGGTCCGATCTCTTGGTACCAGTCCCTGTCCTCGTCAGGTTGCGGATTCTTCAGGCGCAGCTGGAGGGCCTGGTCGGTGGTGTTGTCGAAGTAGACGACCATGTCAAGGGAGGGCTCGTTGAAGATGGCACAGCCGGCCAGGAGGGTCAGGAGCACACCGAGTAGAGCGGCGATTCGCACCCCACCAGTCTCGTGCCCCACCCGATCCGGGATGAAGACCCCGCTTGGGCGACAGACGTTGCGGAGGACTGCCGAAGGGGTTCCACACACCTCCGTGGCTGAACGCGGGAGGGTGGCGGAGCCCATGCGACCGGTGCGGCTGCCTCGGGAGCGCAGGACGTTCGATGGAATCGTCCGCTCAGCTCGCGGCAGAGTAGTGCGATTCGAGGCGGCTTCGGGTTGTGCAGATTCCGCCGTCTTCTGGCGTCCCTCCGGCCTGGGCTGGTGCTGTCAGGCCGATGGGGTCTTGGCGACTGTGTGCCCGCCGAATTGTCCGCGTAGGGCGGAGACCATTTGCATGGTGGGGCTGTTGGTCTGGCGGGAGGCGAAGCGTGCGAAGAGGGCGGTGGCGAGGACGGGCGTGGGGACGGAGTTGTTGATGGCTTCTTCGAGGGCCCAGCGGCCTTCGCCGGAGTCGGGGGTGTGGGCGTCGATCCCGTCGAGTCCGGGTGATTCTTCGAGTGCTTTGACGAGGAGGTCGAGGAGCCAGGAGCGGACGACGGTGCCGCGGGTCCAGGCTTTGAAGCAGCCTTGGGGGTCAGTGACGATGTTGGTGGCGGCGAGGAGTTCCCAGCCTTCGGCGTAGGCGTGCATGAGGCCGTACTCGATGGCGTTGTGGACCATCTTGGCGTAGTGCCCGGCGCCGATGCCGCCGGCGTGGACGAAGCCTTCCTCTCGCGGGCCCTCGGGGCGGAGGGCGTCGAAGACAGGCATGGCGCGTTCGACGTGGGCATCGGATCCGCCGACCATGAGACCGTAGCCATTGGCCTTGCCCCAAATGCCGCCGGAGACCCCGCAGTCGAGGTACCCGATGCCCCGTTCGGCGAGCTCTGCCGCGTTCGACTCGTCGTCGTGGAAGTTGGAGTTGCCGCCGTCGATGACCAGGTCACCCGGGTCGAGCAGTGGGGTGAGTTGCCCGATCGTGGCTCGGGTGGGCGCTCCTGCGGGAACCATGAGCCACAGGATCCGAGGGGGCTCGAGTGCTGCGACGAGACCTGCCAGATCGGCGGTGTCGGAGGCCGCCGGATCCTGGTCGTAGCCGATGACGCCGTGGCCGGCACGAGCGAGTCTCTCGGCCATGTTTCGGCCCATGCGGCCCAGTCCGATGATTCCAAGTTGCATCGTTGTCTCCTTCAGTGGAGGGCTGCGGCCCGTCGGGCCAGTTCGGTGATGGCTGCCCAGTCGCGGTCGGCGACGAGCTTGGGCGGGGTGAGCCAGGTGCCGCCGCAGACGGGCACGGTGGGCAGGGCGAGGTAGTCGGGGGCGGTGGCTTCGGTGATGCCGCCGGTGGGGCAGAACCGCACGTCGGGGAAGGGTCCGGCGAGGGCCCTGAGCACGGGGACTCCGCCAGCAGCGACGGCGGGGAAGAACTTGCAGAACCGGTGCCCGTCGGCGTAGGCGAGCATCAGTTCCGAGGCGGTGGCCACGCCGGGCAGGAGCGGTAGCCCGGCCTGCACGCAGGCGTCCCCGAGGTCGTGGGTGTAGCCGGGTGAGACGGCGAAGGTCGCACCGGCATCCCTGGCGAGGCGGGCGTCGTCGGGGACGCGGAGGGTGCCGGCACCGACTGCGGCGTCCGGGACGGCGTTGGCGATCGCCTCGATGGCCGCTGGCGCTGCCGGAGTGCGCAGGGTGATTTCCAGCGCCGTGAGGCCGCCGGCCACGAGGGCGTGGGCGAGGTCGACCGCGATGGCGGCATTGCGGATCACGATCACCGGGATGATCGGGCCCCGGTCGAGCCAGGGCTGAGTGGGTTCGGTCATTGAGCCATCTCCTCGATGCGCGTTGTGGTGGAGGCGTGGGTCGTGTCGGGCAGCCAGGTGCACGCACCCTGCTCGGCGCCGCTGACCGTGGAGCGCAGTCCCGCGAAGAGGTCCCGGCCCAGGCCGAGCGGCTGCTCGGTGGTGAGGGCGACGGGTTCCCGTGCGGCGAACTCGGGTTCGGGCAGCAGGACGTCCAGGCGTCCGGACGGGACGTCAAGCCGGACCGGGTCCCCGTGGCGCAGCCGGGCGCAGGGCCCGCCGGCGGCAGCTTCCGGGGTGAGGTGGATCGCCGCGGGGATCTTTCCGGAGGCGCCGGACATGCGTCCGTCGGTGACCAGGGCGACCCGGTGTCCGTCGCGCTGCAGCGCGCCGAGGACCGCGGTGAGGCGGTGCAGTTCGGGCATGCCGTTGGCTCTGGGACCCTGCCCGCGGACGACCACGACCACGTCGCGGTCCAGGTCTCCGCGGCGGAAGGCGTCGACGACTTCCTCCTGGGACTCCGCGACGAAGGCCGGCGCTTCGACCGTCCGGTGTTCGGGCGCGACCGCCGACACCTTGATCACCGAGCGGCCGAGGTTGCCGGTGAGCAGGGCCAGCCCACCGGTGACGTCGAAGGGGGCTGCGGCGGAGCGAACCACGTCGCTGTCGGGGCTCTCCTCGGGGGGCGGGGTGAAGCGGAGTTGCCCGTCCTCGCCGAGCCCCGGACGCAGGGTCTGGCGGGCCAGACCATCGCCGGAGACGGTGTGGACGTCGGGATGCAGCAGGCCGAGATCGAGCAGTTGGCGGATCGTGAATCCGGTGCCGCCGGCCTTCTCGAAGTCGTTGATGTCGGCGGTTCCGTTGGGATAGATGCGGGCCAGCAGCGGGACAACGGAGGACAGCTGGTCGACGTCGCCCCAGTCGAAAACGATGCCGGCGGCGCGTGCGACTGCCACCCAGTGGATGAGGTGGTTGGTGGATCCGCCGGTGGCCAGCAGCACGACCAGCGCGTTCACGATTGCCCGCTCGTCGACGAGTTCGCCGATCGGGGTGAACCGGCGTCCCTTCCGGATCTCGAGCGCGGTGCGCACGGCCTGGCGGGTGAGCTGCTCGCGGAGCGGTGCGTAGGGGGGGATGAAAGCCGCGCCGGGGACGTGCAGGCCCATGGCCTCCAGGAGGACCTGGTTGGAGTTCGCGGTCCCGTAGAAGGTGCAGGTGCCGGCGCCGTGGTAGGCCTGCTGCTCGACGGCGAGCAGGTCCTCGCGGGAGGCCTCGCCGCGCACGAACGCCTCCCGGACCTTGGCCTTCGTCGCGTTCGCGATGCCGGATCCCATCGGGCCGGCCGGCACGAACACGCAGGGCAGGTGTCCCACCGACAGGGCTCCGATCAGGAGGCCGGGAACGATCTTGTCGCAGATCCCCAGGAGCAGTCCTGCGTCGTAGACGTCGTGGCTGAGTGCGACGGCGGTACTCATCGCGATCACGTCCCGGCTGAACAGGGAGAGTTCCATTCCGGGCGTGCCCTGGGTGACCCCGTCGCACATAGCGGGGGTGGCTCCGGCGACCTGCGCGCCGGCCGCGTTGCGTCGCGCCTCGTCGCGAATGAGGCCCGGGTATTCCTCGTAGGGCCGGTGCGCGGAGAGCATGTCGTTGTAGGAGGTGACGATGGCGAGATTGGGGCGGCGGTGGTTGAGCACAGCCCCGCGGTCCTGGTCGGGCATGGCGGCCCAGGCGTGCGCCAGATTGGCGCAGCTGAGCCGGTCCCGGGCCTCGGCGCGGGTGGCGTCGCGGCGAACTCGGTCGAGGTAGGCCGTCCGGCTCGCGTGGCTGCGGCGCCGGACGCGTTCGGTGACCTCGTCGACGACGATGGACAGCGGGGCTGTGCTCATGGTCAGACCACCAGGCTCAGCAGCATGACGCCCGCGATGCCGGTCACCGACAGCACGGTCTCCATCAGCGACCAGGTCTTGAAGGTCTCCCCGACGCTGAAGCCGAAGTACTCCTTGACCATCCAGAAGCCGGCGTCATTCACGTGGCTGAGGAACACCGAGCCGGCGCCGATGGCAAGCACCATCAGGGCGGTGTGGGTCGGGGAGAGCCCGACCGCGAGGGGCGCCATGATGCCGGAGGCGGTGATGGTGGCCACCGTGGCCGAGCCCGTGGCGAGCCGGATCACGACGGCGACGAGCCAGGCGGCGAGCAGTACGGGCACGGCCGCCTGGGCCATGGCCTGGGCGAGCATGTCGCCGATTCCGGAGTCGACCAGGGTCTGCTTGAAGCCGCCACCGGCACCGACGATGAACAGGATCCCGGCGATCGGGGCGAACGCCTGACCGACCTCCTTGCCGACCTCGGTGAGGCTCTTGCCCAGGTTGTAGCCGAAGACGAACATCGCCAGCACCGTGGTGACGCTCAGTGCGATCAGCGGGGTGCCGATGTACGCGACCACTGCGCCGATCGGGTTCTCCTTGGCGACGCTCAGTTCGGCGATCGTGGCAGCGAGCATCAGGGCAACGGGGAGCAGGATGACGGTCAGCGACGCGCCGAACCCGGGACGCCGGGCGCCTTCGGCGGGGCTGTGGCCCAGGAACTCCTCGCGGGCCGGATGCGGGACCCACTTGGCCATCATCTTGCCCAGGAGCGGACCGGAGATGATCACACACGGGATCGCGACGATCAGACCCAGGCCGAGGGTGAGCCCGAGGTTGGCCCCGAGCGCGGAGATCGCGATCAGCGGCCCGGGGTGCGGCGGCACGAGGCCGTGCAGCGCGGACAGGCCGGCCAGGGCCGGGATGCCGAACAGGATCACCGGCACCTTGGCGCGGCGGGCGGCGAACATGACGACCGGGATGAGGATGACGACGCCGACTTCGAAGAACAGCGGGATGCCGACCACGAAGGCGATCAGGGCCATTGCCCAGGGCACCCGTTGCAGAGGTGTCTTGCTCAGGATCGTGTCCACGATCACATCCGCGCCGCCGGAGGAGACCAGGAGTGTTCCGACGATGGAGCCGAGGATGATCAGGACGCCGACGCCGCCCAGGGTCGAACCCAGTCCGGTGGTGAAGCTCTTGAACACCTCGGTGTAGGGGACCCCCGCAGCCAGCGCCATGACGGCCGAGCCGCCCATGAGCGATAGGAAGGGGTGGACTTTGAGCCAGACGATCAGCAACACGATCGTCGCGATGCCGCCCAGGGCGGCAAGGGTTAGCTGTACCGACATTGTTACTTGACTCCCTTTTCTTGCTGGTTGTATGGGGAGACGCCGAGCCGGCCGACTGCCTGCTCGACAAGTTCAGGGACAGAGGCGGCGATGTCCAGGACCACACCGGCCTCATCAGGTTCGAGCTGCTCGAGCGTGGCCAGCTGCGAGGGCAGCAGCGAGGCGGGCATGAAATGGCCGGGTCGGGCGGCCAGGCGCTCGGCAAGCACGGCCTGTGAACCGTGAAGATGGATGAAGATCGTGCGCCCCGGCGCGGCGCGGAGGCGGTCGCGGTAGACCCGGCGAAGCGCCGAGCAGGTGACGATGGTGTTCCGTCCGGCTTCGTCCTCGCGGGCCGTCCAGGCCACGATCGAGTCCAGCCACGGCCACCGGTCCTCGTCGGTGAGCGGCACCCCGGAACTCATCTTCGCGATGTTCGCGATCGGGTGGAAGTCATCGCCTTCGGCCAACGACCAGCCAAGCCGTTCCTGGAGCATCTGCCCCACCGTGGACTTGCCGCAGCCGGCAACGCCCATCACTACAAGGTGCGTTTGGGTCATCCTCGACTCCTTCTGAAGAGCCTCCGTGCTCTTATGGAGATGACTCTAACCTGAAAGAGAGTCTTAATGCAACTAATGGCAACCTCTTGTGTGGCTTACGGATGATCGATAGGTCAACCGGTATGCTGTTACTCACACCGGAGGGAGGGCCGATGGCGGCAACGAAGGGGTCACCCCTCATGCACCGAGGCGTCGCCCGGGAGCTGGGGATCGAGATCATCGACGGCGCCTGGCCGATCGACACGGCCCGCACCCTCGAAGACATCCAGTCACGCTTCAACGTTTCCCGCACCGTCGCCCGCGAAGCCTCCCGGCAACTCGAGGCACTCGGGCTCGCCCGAACCAAGCGCCGGCTGGGCCTGGTCGCCCAGCCGATGACCGAGTGGAACGTCCTCGATCCCACCCTGATCAACTGGCGCCTCCGCTCCAGCCGCCGTGACGATCAGATCTACTCCCTCACCCAGCTACGACTGGCGGTAGAGCCCGCCGCGGCCGAGAGCGCCGCGAAGTTCGGCCCGATCCGCACCCGAGCACAGCTCCTCCCGCTCGCCGCCGAGCTTCGACGGACAGGGGAAGCAGGTGACCTCCACGAGTTCATGCGATTCGACATCGAGTTCCACCGGCTTCTCCTCGAGTCGTGCGGCAACGAGATGTTCGCCGCCCTCGGCGAACACGTCGCCGCGGTGCTTCAAGGCCGAACCGAAATGGGCCTGATGCCTGCCAAGCCCAAGCCCGAAGCCCTGGCCGGCCACGAAGCCGTGGCCGACGCCGTGTTCCGCGGCGACCCAGACGCCGCCCGCACCGCGATGATGGGCATCCTCGACGAGGTCCGCGACGCCTTCGCCACCGTCGAACAACAACGCGTCACTGCGGCCCGGGCCGGCTGACCCGACCACACCCTCACCGCCCTGCCACCCGATCGCCGTCTCGGCCCGCTTCGACAACGGAGAATCGGAGCTTCGCCAGTTCGGGGCCGAGCCCCAACCCGCGCTCTACTCGGCATGATCGAGCGTTGGCGGCGGGACCTCGACGGGCGAAATACAGGCAGGTTCGACGCCGCGAGGGTGTGTCCCGCACCCGGGTGTCACACCCGCGGGGACTGTGCCGGACTAGGGCTTTCGCCCTAGCCTGAACGGGCCTCAACGTTCCCCCCGAAGGATGCATTGTGAATTGCCCGTCGTGCGGCCATGCCCTGGACGCAGCGCAGTTGGTCTGCCCCGCGTGCGGGCAGGCGCTGGAGTACCGGCCCGCTGCAGCGCCCGAATCGGACTCCCCGGAGAGCCCGTGGGCGGCCCCCGGTGACTGGCCGGAGGGCGCCGATCAACCGACGACGCAACTCCCCGAAGGCACCGCGCCCACCGGCCTTCCCGCGGACCACGAATCCACCACCGAACTGCCGACCGACGGCTTCGGCGATCCCCGCCAGTACCTCGCCGCGACCCACCGGCCCGCCGTCCGGCAGTACCTCCCGGTGTCGCCGGCCGGTCCCGACGGGATGCCGTGGGGCGCCGCCCCGGCGAAGCCGAAGAAGCGCCTGGCGCTGCCGATCCTGCTGCTCACGCTGGTGCTGACGGTCACCGGCGGCGGCGTGGCCGCAGCCGGGTACTACCTCGGCTGGTTCGGGAGTGGCCCGCAGCCGTCCGACCTGATGCCCGCCACGACCCTCGCCTACGTCCAGGTCGACCTCGACCCGTCGCTGTCCCAGAAGTCGCAGGCGTGGGCGTTCCTGCGCGACCTGCCGCAGGTGAAGCGGGCGGTCGACGCCGGCCAGCCCGACCCGAAGCGCATGCTCTGGGAGGCCATCGCCCCCGAGACCGGCTTCGCGGACGGCACCGACTACGACACCGACATCAGGCCCTGGCTGGGGAACCGGGCCGGCTTCGGCGTCCTCGGCCACGACGACCAGCCGGCCTGGGTGGCCGCCATCCAGGTCACCGACGAGACCGCTGCCGCCGAGAAGCTGCGGAGCTGGATCGAGGCCGGCTCGCAGGAGTTCGACGTCACCACCCGGGACGGGTACGCCGTGATCACCGCGAAGGCGGACACCGGCTTCGTGCTCGGCGAGCTCGGCAAGGGGAGCTTGCGCAACAGCGAGAACTTCCGCTCGGACATCACCGCGCTGGGCGAGACGGGGGTGCTCGCGGGCTGGGCCGACCTCTCGGCGCTCTCGCAGCAGAAGGCGTTCGCCGAGGCTGCGGACACCGAGGTGCAGGGACGCGCCGCCGCCGCGCTCCGGTTCACGTCCGACACCCTCGCCCTGGACGGCCGGTTCTTCGCGGCCGACACCACGGGGATGGACGCCCCCGATGCGGGCCGGATCGGCGACCTGCCCCGGTCCACGGGGGCCGCGATCACGATCTCGGGCGGTGCAGAGGCGTTCAAGAAGTCGCTGTCGACCCTGCCCGGTGGCTTCGGCAGCCCCTTCGACGCCCCCGGCCTCGACGAGGCGGACCTCGCGGCCCTGCTCGGCCGCAGCCTCACCCTCGCCGTGCCGTCGAACACCCTGGCCGACATGGTCGGTGCGTCAGCCGGCGAGGTTCCGGAGGTGGGGGTCCGGATCGTCTCCGACGACGTCGCCCGCGCCCGGAAGGTGCTGCACCGACTGGCCCAGGCCGACGACCAGGGTGCGCCGGTCTTCGACCAGGTGGACGGCGACGTGCTCACCGCCGCCACCTCGCAGCACTACCTGACCCAACTGGTCCAGCCGGCGGCCCGGCTCTCCGGGCACCCCCCGTTCGCCAGGGCCGTGCCCGACCACGCCCGGGCGACCATGGCCGCCTACCTGGACCTGACCCCGTTCGTGACCGCCGACGACGACCTCGGCGAGTACCGCGACTTCGTCACCTCGCTGCAGAGCCTGGGCGCAGAGGTCGTTGCCGAAGCCGACGGCGCGGCCAGCTGGTCGGTGCGCCTGGTCCGATCCTGAGCGGGCGAACAGTACACCCGGTCCCGGCCCGCCGGGAGGTTCGGAAGGGCGCTGCCGCATCCGTGCAGCGGCGGGGAATATCTTCGCAGCGCCGCATGGGTGCGCCTGCCTCCCGCGTCCGTGGTGGGCGTGGCAGGCTGGACTCATGACCGACTACGACGAAGCCGTCCCGGACGAGGCCGAGCAACTCGACCAGCTGCAGCCCGAGGAGACCCTCCTCGACCGCGGAGTCGACGATGTGCTCGACGAGGGCTACGTGACCGGAGAGAACTGGTCGCCCGCCCAGGGGTTCGGCAACACGGCCACCGAGATGCGCCAGGGCGAGACCCTGGAGATGCGGATGGCGCAGGAGCACCGTGATCCGGTCAAGCCGGACGGGCCGTGGAACCAGGACCAGTCCGAACCGCGCGAGGTCGGTCACCAGCGCTCCGGGCGGCTGGTGGACGCCAACAGGGGTGTCCAGGGCCCGGACAACGAGGCGGAGAGCATCGGTCACGACGTCGGGATCGACGGGGGCGCGGCGTCCGCGGAGGAAGCGGCGATGCACATCATCGACGACTTCGACGATGACGACGACTGACACCCTCTACCCACCGATCGAGCCGTACGCCCACGGCATGCTCGAGGTGGGCGACGGCCAGCAGCTCTACTGGGAGGAGT
>JBDHZJ010000044.1:0-10639 GCA_039811825.1 Propionicimonas sp. | reverse complement strand
AGCGTGTGGGGCGGCACCACCGGCAAGTTCGACAACGTCCCGGTGAGCGACGTGCTGCGCTACGAGCGGGAGTTCCTCGACTACCTGCGCCACAACACCAAGGTGCTCGACACGATCGCCGAGACCGGCCAGTTCGGCGCGGACACCGAGCAGGCCGTGGAGGAGGCGCTGGAGGGCTTCCGGGCGCAGTTCGTCGGCGGGGACGGCAAGCCGCTGGCCACGGGAGACCCGGTGTCCGAACCGATCGCGGAGGAAGAACTCGACCACGAGCAGATCGTCGTGAAGAAGAAGCGGAGCTGATCGGATGCCAGCCAGCCTGCGGGAGCTGCGACAGCGCCGGAAGTCGGTGACCGCGACCAAGAAGATCACCAGGGCGATGGAGTTGATCGCGTCCTCGAGGATCATCCGGGCGCAGCAGGCCGCCGCCCGGGCGCTGCCGTACACCCGCGAGCTGAACCGCGCGGTGTCGGCCGTGGCCAACAAGTCGCGGCTCGACCACCCGCTGACCCGGGACATCGAGAACCCGAAGCGGGTCGCGGTGCTGTTCATCACCTCCGACCGGGGCATGAACGGCGCGTACTCCTCCAACGTGATCAAGATGGTCGCGGCCTTCCGCCAGCGTGAGGAGGAGGAGGAGGGCAAGGAGATCGTCCGCTACGTCGTGGGCCGCAAGGGGATCGGCTACCTGAAGTACCGCGACATCCCGATCGACGCGCAGTGGGAGGGCTTCTCCGACGCCCCGACCTACGACCGCGCCGTGGAGATCTCCAACCGGCTGCTGGATGACTTCCTGACCCCGACCGAGGACGGCGGGGTGGACGAGATCTGGGCGGTGTACACCCGGATGGAGTCGATGCTCACCCAGACCGCGCGGATCCGCCGGCTGCTCCCCCTGGAAGTGGTCGAGGGGGTCGAGGAGGCCGATCCGGACCACCCGGATGCGCTGTACCTGTTCGAGCCGAATCCGGACGACGTGCTGAACGCGCTGCTGCCGCTGTACGTGCGCAGCCGGGTGTGGTTCTACCTGCTGCAGTCGGCGGCGTCCCAGCTGGCCAGCCAGCAGCGGGCGATGAAGTCGGCCACCGACAACGCCCAGCAACTGATCGAGCGGCTGACCCGGGAGGCCAACCAGGCCCGGCAGGCCGAGATCACCCAGGAAATCAGCGAGATCGTCGGCGGCGCGAGCGCGCTCGCCGACCTGACCGAGAACGAGTAGGCGAGGCAGAGGAATGACCATGACGACGCAGACCCCGACCGAGGCCGCAGCGGGCGCCGTGACCGGACGGGTCGCCCGGGTGATCGGGCCCGTGGTGGACGTGGAGTTCGCCGCCGACCAGATGCCCGACATCAACAACAAGCTGCTGATCGAGATCGACGACGGCGAGCAGGTCCGCACCATCGCGGCCGAGGTGGCCCTGCACGTGGGCGACAACATCGTGCGCGCGATCTCGCTGAAGCCCACCGACGGCATGCGGCGCGGTGGCCTGGTCACCGACACCGGGGCCCCGATCAGCGTGCCGGTGGGCGACGTGACCAAGGGCAAGGTGTGGAACGTCACCGGCGAGTGCCTGAACGAGGACATCTCGACCCTGGAGATCGCCGAGCGGTGGCCGATCCACCGTCCGGCGCCCGCCTTCGACACCCTCGAGCCGAAGACCCAGATGCTGGAGACCGGCATCAAGGTGCTCGATCTGCTCACCCCGTATGTGCAGGGCGGCAAGATCGGTCTGTTCGGGGGCGCCGGCGTGGGCAAGACCGTGCTGATCCAGGAGATGATCTACCGGATCGCCCACAACTTCGGCGGCACCTCGGTGTTCGCGGGCGTGGGGGAGCGCACCCGTGAGGGCAACGACCTGATCGAGGAGATGATCGACGCCGGCGTCATGAAGGACACCGCGCTGGTCTTCGGCCAGATGGACGAGCCGCCGGGCACGCGGCTGCGGGTCGCCCTCTCGGCGCTGACCATGGCCGAGTACTTCCGCGACGTGCAGAACCAGGACGTGCTGCTGTTCATCGACAACATCTTCCGGTTCACCCAGGCGGGCTCCGAGGTGTCGACGCTGCTCGGCCGGATGCCGTCCGCGGTGGGCTACCAGCCCAACCTGGCCGACGAGATGGGCCAGCTGCAGGAGCGGATCACGTCCACCCGCGGCCACTCGATCACCTCGATGCAGGCGATCTACGTGCCCGCCGACGACTACACCGACCCGGCGCCGGCGACGACGTTCGCCCACCTGGACGCGACCACCGAGCTGAGCCGCGAGATCGCGTCCCGCGGCCTCTACCCGGCCGTGGACCCGCTGTCCAGCTCGTCGCGGATCATGGACCCGCAGTTCATCGGGCAGGAGCACTACGACACCGCGACGCGGGTGAAGCAGATCCTGCAGCGCAACAAGGAACTGCAGGACATCATCGCGATCCTCGGCGTGGACGAGCTGAGCGAGGAGGACAAGATCATCGTCGCCCGCGCGCGGCGGATCCAGCAGTTCCTCAGCCAGAACACCTACATGGCCGAGAAGTTCACCAATGTGCCGGGTTCCACCGTGCCGCTGGCCGACACCATCGAGTCGTTCAAGATGATCTGCGACGGCGAGGTCGACCACGTCGCCGAGCAGGCCTTCTTCAACGTGGGCGGCATGGACATGGTGATGGAGAACTGGGACCGGATCCAGAAGGAAGGCTGAGGTGGCGGTCCTGCGGGTCGAGGTGGTCTCGGCGGACGGTATCGCCTGGGAGGGCGAGGCGCTGAGCGTGATCGCGCGGACGGTCGAGGGCGACCTCGGCGTCCTGCCCGGGCACGAGCCGTTCCTCGCGGTCCTGGTGCCGTGCGCGGCCGAGGTGCTGACCGCCGACGGGCACCGGGAGGTGGTGGCGATCGACGGGGGCTTCCTCTCGGTGGCCGGGAACCACGTCTCGATGCTGTCGCAGTTCGCGAAGATCGCCCGGGAGATCGACCTGGACGCCGCCGAGCACGAGCTGGCCGCGGCCGAGCGGAGGCTCAACGCCGGCGACCTGGACGAGGAGACGCGGCAGCACTTCCTGCGCGCACAGGCCCAGGTACGGGCCGCCCACCTGGCGCAGAGCGCGAAGTAGGGGTCAGGGTCGACGCGGATGGACTGGGTTGGCATCACCGAATGGGTGGCGCTGGCGTTGGTCCTGGTGCTGCTGGTGCCGGTGGTGTTCCTCGGCGTGCGGCGGCGGTGGTTGTCGCGGCAGGGCGGCCTGTTCGACTGCTCGGTGCGGCTGTCCAGCAAGTCGCCGGGCTCGGGCTGGGCGCTCGGGGTGGCGCGCTACTCCGGGGACAACCTCGAGTGGTTCCGGGTGTTCTCGATCTCGTTGCGCCCGCGGTTGATCTTCCCGCGGTCGCAGGCGCGGGCAGGCACACAGCGTGATCCCGACCCGATCGAGTCGGTGTTCCTCTACGACGAGCAGCGGGTCCTCACCCTAGAACTCGCCGACGGCCGCTCGTGGGAGCTGGCCATGACCTCCGCGTCCCTGACCGGCCTGCTCAGCTGGCTGGAGTCTGCTCCGCCCGGCGCCCGCTACCGCTGACGGACCGAGTCGGGGACGGTTCCTTACTCGGTCCACCCCACCCCGGACCAAGTTGGGGACGGTTCCTAACTCGGTCCACCCTGCTCGCGCGAGCGGAGATTGGCGGAGTTATCCACAGATTGTGTATGGACCCCTTCCGCCGTGGTGGGACGCTACCTAGGCTCGCCGTCCATTGCAGGGAGGGGAGCGCTATGCCGCGGCGGGCACGACGGGTCGGTGGTTCGGGGATTCATCACGTGATGTTGCGTGGGGTGAATCGCGACCCCATCTTCCTCGACGACGAGGATCGCGTGCGCTTCCTGGTCGCGCTGGACACAGCGAGGGAGATGTCGGGTTGTCGCGTGCTCGCCTACTGCCTCATGGACAACCACGTGCATCTTGTGCTTCGGACCGGCGCGGAGCCGCTCGGCGTGGTGGTGAAGCGAGTGGGCGTGCGCTACGTGTCGTGGTTCAACCGGAAGTACGAACGCGTCGGCCACCTCTTCCAGGATCGGTTCAAGAGCGTTCCGGTGGAGGACGACGCACACCTGGTCGTGCTGCTGCGCTACGTGTGGAACAACCCGGTCAAGGCGGGCCTGGTCGACCACGCCGATGAGTACTGGTGGAGCAGCCGGCGGAGCTTCGGCCGCCCGTCCCGCCTGGTCGATACCGGCGAGCTGGACCGTCTGCTGACGTCCGACCCGCTCGTTGCCGAGGCCGGGCCGGACGGACCGCCGTGGGATAGCCCCGGCAAGCACGGCCCGAAACCCCGGTACTCCGACGAGCAGGCTGCGGCGTTCCTCGAGCAGGCCTGCGGCGCGGATGGCCCGGATGCGTTCCTGCAGTTGGACGAGCAGGTCCAGCGGGAGGCGATCCGCGAACTCCGCGTCCGCTCGATCAGCTTCAATCAACTGGCCGTGATCACCGGGTTGAGCAGCACCACGCTGAAGCGCCGTCATGCCACCCGGAGCGCGGCCGAGTGAGGTGGGTGGACCGAGTTGGGAACCGTCCCCAACTTGGTCCGGGGTGGGGGTGGACCGAGTTAGGAACCGTCCCCAACTCGGTCCGGGTTCGTGATCCGGGAGCGCTGGCGCTTCGCGCGCGGCTCGGTGACCTCGCGGTCCCTGCCGGGCACCCAGAGCACCTCACCGGACGCCTGGCCGGCGGCGCGGGCGAGGATGAACAGCAGGTCGGAGAGCCGGTTCAGGTAGCCCAGGGCGAGCGGGTTCACCCCACCCGGGGTCTGGTCGGACGCCGGCTCGGTGCCGTACACCTCGACGGCCGCCCAGCCGGCCCGCTCGGCGCGGCGGACGACGCTGCGGGCCAGGTGCAGCAGCGCGGACGTCTGCGTGCCGCCGGGCAGGATGAACGAGCGCAGCGGCGGCAGCGGGTCGCCGAACTGGTCGCACCAGCCCTCCAGCCGGTCGATGTAGGGCTGGATCACCCGCAGCGGTTCGTACGGGGGATCGGTGGCCAGCGGGTTCGACAGGTCGGCGCCGCAGTCGAACAGCTCGTTCTGGACGTGCCGCAGCACCTCGCGGACGTCCTCGGGCAGGTCCGGCTGCGTGGTGACCAGGCCGAGCAGCGAGTTCGCCTCGTCCACATGGCCGTACGCCTCGACGCGCGGATCGGTCTTCGCCGTCTCGGACATGTCCGAGAGTCGTGTGCGCCCGGCGTCCCCGGTGCGGGTGTAGATGCGGGTGAGGTTGACCATGGAGCCCAACCTACCGGGCCGGCTTGGCCCGCTGTGGCAGGGTTGGGGCCGTGAAGAGACCCACCCTCCTGCTCGCCCTCGTGCTGCTCGCTGCGGGCCTGTCCGCCTGCACCTCCGCGACTCCGGCCACACCGGGGGCCGAAGGCGGCGCGACCTGCTCCTACGAGGCTGCGGGCACCGCGGCCCGGCAGGTCGACCTGCCGCCGACCACCGGCGTCCCCAACACCGGGACGGTCACCTACACCCTGCAGCTGGACGAGGCCGACCTCGCCGTCACCCTCGACCAGGAGCACGCGCCGTGCACCGTGAACTCGTTCATCTCGCTGGCGAAGCAGGGCTACTTCGACAACACCGAGTGCCACCGCCTCGTGGACGGCAACGGGCTGTACGTGCTCCAGTGCGGCGACCCGACGGGAACCGGGACGGGCGGGCCCGGCTACCAGTTCGCCGACGAGCTGACCGACGACGAGACCTACACCGCCGGCACGCTGGCGATGGCGAACGCGGGTCCCGGGACGAACGGCTCCCAGTTCTTCATCGTGTACGCCGACAGCCAGCTGACCGCGAACTACACGGTCTTCGGCCACGTGGACGCCGAGGGCATCGACGCGGTGGCCGGGATCGCCGAGGGCGGCCAGGACGGCAGCTGGGCGGACGGCAGCGGCAAGCCGCTCACCCCCGCGGTGATCAAGGGCGTGACGGAGGGCTGACCCGCTCGACGAAGCCCCGCAGCGCAGCGAAGGTGAACTCCGGCGCGTCCGCGTGCACCCAGTGTCCGGCGCCCGGCACCACCACCTTCTGCACGGCGGGGAACAGCCGGCGCATCTCGGGTTCGTGCTCGGCCCGGACGTAGGGCGAGCGCTCCCCGGCGAGCCACAGCACCGGTCCGGTGAACGGTGCCGCGGTGACCTCTGGCCAGGCTCCGATGGCCTCCAGCGAGCCCCCGAGCAGGGCCAGGTTCGGCTGCCAGTGCCACCCGCCCTTGCGGCGCAGGTTCTGCAGCAGGAACAGTCGCACCGCGTCGTCCGGAATCTGCGCGCGCAGCCGCTCGTCCGCCTCCGCCCGGGAGCCGAGCGTGGTCAGGTCCAGCGAGCGCAGCGCCGCGACGAGCGGGGTGAACGTGTCCACCTGCGCGGAGTGGCCCGGCGCGATGTCGACCACGACCAGGCCCGCGACCTGCTCCGGATGGGCGAGCGCGGTGAGCATGGCCACCTTGCCGCCCATCGAGTGCCCGACGAGGATCAGCTGGGCGGCCGAACCCATCCGCAGGTCGATCTCCCCGGCGACCGCGTCGGCCATCGCGGAGTAGCTGAAGGTGTCCGTCCAGTCGCTGTGGCCGTGGTTCGGCAGGTCGAACAGGACGGCCGGGTAGCCCGCCTCCTCGAGTTGCTGCGCGAGCAGCGTCCAGTTCCGGCCGCGGCCGAACAGCCCGTGCAGGAACGCGAACCGGGGCCGGCCGGTGCCGACGAGTTCGGTGTGCAGGCCGCTCATCAGCGGCGCCGCTGCCAGCAGGGGGTGTGCCAGTGCCGGCGCTCGTCGACGGCCGAGGCGGAGCCGATGCTGGCCTCCCTCGGCCACGCCACGACGTGGGCGGTGCCCGGTGCCACCGGACGCCCGCACCCGGGGCACTGGTAGGTCTTCGTGGCCGCGTCGGCCGGCATGCTCTGCACCATCCAGTCGCCGTCCTGCCGGTGCTCCAGGCGCGCGAAGGCACCCGACGACAGGGGTCGGGGCGCACGCAGGTGCTTCGAGGGACGCTTGGCCATACCGAAGTCCTATGCCACCAGCCGCGGTCCGGGCAAGTCGGCGGGCCGGCGGGTCGACGGCCGGGGGCGTAGTAGGTTGTCCGGGTGCGTCTGCTGATAGCCCGCTGCCAGGTCGACTACGCCGGACGACTCTCCGCGCACCTGCCGATGGCGACCCGCCTGATCATGGTGAAGGCGGACGGCTCGGTCTCCGTCCACGCCGACGACCGCGCCTACAAGCCGCTGAACTGGATGAGCGCCCCCTGCACCCTCACCGTGGGCCCGCCACCGGAGGACGTCGAGGCGGTGCCCGCGGCGGACGAGGCAGGGCTCACCGAGATCTGGGAGGTGCACAACGGGGACGGGGACACCCTGCAGATCGCGATCGGCGAGGTGTTCCACGACTCCAGCCACGACCTGGGGGTCGACCCGGGGCTGCAGAAGGACGGCGTGGAGGCGCACCTACAGGTGCTGCTCGCCGAGAACCCGGCCACGTTCGGCAACGGCTGGACGCTGGTCCGCCGCGAGCATCCCACTCCGATCGGGCCGGTGGACATCCTGTTCCGTGACCACTCCGGGGCCTACGTGGCCGTCGAGGTGAAGCGCCGCGGGGAGATCGACGGTGTGGAGCAGCTGGCGCGCTACCTGGAGTTGATGAACGCCGACCCGCTGCTCGCGCCCGTCCGCGGCGTGTTCGCCGCCCAGCTGATCAAGCCCCAGGCGCGGACGCTCGCCGGCACCCGCGGGATCGACTGTGTCCTGGTGGACTACGACGCACTGCGCGGCCTCGACAACGCCGAGGACCGCCTCTTCTGACGCCGAACGCTCCCGTTCCGGTCGAGTGCCCCTGCTTGGGCGGAGGCGTTCGACCGGAACGGAGGCGTTCGACGGGATCAGGTACGGGCCAGGTGCGGGACGAGCACCTCGCGGTAGAGCAGCAGCAGCGCAGCGGTCAGCGGAATCGCCAGCACGGCGCCGATGAACCCGAACACGACGCCGCCGGAGATGGCGGCGAGCATGACCAGGACGGCCGGTATCTGCACCGACCGGGAGAAGATCCGCGGCTGCAGGAAGTAGGCGTCGATCTGCTGGTAGGCCAGGAAGAAGAACAGCGTGACCAGCCCGGTGGTGGGGGAGAAGGCGAACCCGACGATCGAGAGGATGACGATCGAGATCGAGGTGCCGATCAGCGGGACGAAGGCGAGGATGCCCGCCATCACGGCCAGCGCCACGGCGTACTGCCCTATGCCCATGACGTTCAGGAACACGAAGGACACGACCATCCACAGCAGCACCACGACGAACAGCCCCGACACGTAGCCGCCGACCCGCTTGAACATCTCGTTGGCCAGGTACTTCACCCGGGGTCGCCGGGACGCCGGCGCGAGCTGGTAGATGACCTCCTTGATCGCGGGCAGCGTGGTCAGGAAGTAGAGGGTGAGCACCGTGGTGACGACCACCGAGAAGATCGAGTTCGCCACCACCTGGCCCGCGCCGACCAGGCCGCCGAAGAGGCCCGAGATCAGTTCGCCGGAGGTGAAGAACGTGACCGCGCGGTCGATGACGTTGAACTGGCCGTCGAGCGCGGCGATCTGCGGGTTCTGGCGCAGGTTCTCCAGGTAGACCGGCGCCCGCAGCAGCAGGATGTTCACCTGTTCGGAGACGACCGGCACCAGTGCCCAGCCGGCCAGCGCCATCAGGCTGATCAATCCCAGGGCGACCAGCAGCACCGCCACCCCGCGCCGGATGCTGTGGTGGTGCAGCCAGTCCACGGCAGGGTTGAGGCCGAGCGCGATGGCGAACGAGAGCAGGACCAGGACGATCACGGTCTTCAGCGACACGACGAGCGTGATCAGGCCGAAGGCGGTCATCCCGCCGATGGCGAGGAAGAAGCCGATCTGGAAAGGGCTGCGTTCCAGCAGCGAGACGCGATGGTCCGTGGTCGCGTCCAGCCCGTCGGCGAGATCGGGGGTGGGCTGGGTGGTGCGGCGCCACTTGCGGAGCCAGCCCCGGGTGGCCGGCGGTCCTGGCGGGGTGTGCGCCGAGGCCGGGGTACGGGCGGAGGGCACCGGGGGTGGTTCAGGCCGGGGCTGCTGCTCCGGCTCGCTGGTGGTCACGGGGCCGCGTCTCCGTCCGTGTGTTCGGACGCGCTGCTGCCGGCGAGTGCGGACAGCTCACCGAGCTGGGCGATGATCGCCATCCGCCGGTCGACGAGGTCGGCGATCTCCGACTCCAGCGCAGCCCTGCGCTCCCGCGTGTCGGCCAGGGCCTCGGCCTGCGCCTTCTCCGCCGCGTTGGTCGCAGCGGTCTCGATCTCGGCCGCCTTGGCATGGGCGGCCGCCACGATCTGGTCGGCCTCGGTGCGCGCCGCCTGGCGCCGCTGCTCCCAGGTGATCGCGTCCTTCTCGAGCCGGGCCCCGTACTCCTCGCTCTGGGTGCGCGCCCTGGCCATCAGCTCCTCGACCTCGGCGGACGCGGCGTCGTGCGCGGCCTTCAACTCGGCCAGCGCGGACTCCCGCTCCTTCGCGACGTCGCGGTGGTGCTCGGCCGCCTCGAGTTCGGCGTCCGCGACGCTCTTCTCGGCAGCGATCCGGGCCTCCTCGGCGACCACCTTCGCCTTGGTCTCCGCCTCGGTGAGCACCTGGGCGGCGTGGCGCTCGGCGAACTCGCGCACGGCCTTCGCCTCGTCCTTGGCGGCCTGCAACTCGGCCGCCGTCTGCTCGCTCAGGGTGCGGCGGAGCTGCTCCAGCTCACCGGTCGAGGTGGCGCGCGCGGTGTCCAGGCCGAGCTTGGCCTCGGCCGCCACCTTGTCGGCGTCGGCGTGGGCGCGGGCGAGGATCTGCTGGGCGCGCCGCTCGGCCGAGTTCACCAGTTCGTCCGCCTGCGACTCCGCGGCCTTGAGCAGCGCTCGTGCGTGTCCACCGAGCTTGGCGAAGTCGGTGTCCCCGGCACGGGCCGCGGTCTCGGTGAGCTGTCGCTGCATGTGCCGCAACTCGGACTTGGCCCGGGCGAGCTGGGCCTCGACGTCGCGGACGTAGGCGTCGACGGCGCCGCGGTCATAGCCGCGCAGCGTCTGCGGGAAGTTGCCCACAGCCGAGGCGGTCTCGTCGAACAGGTCCAGGCCAGGCGTCACGTCGCTCATTGCCACCGTCCTTCTTCGTCTTCCTCGATGCTACTGACCCGGCCCCGCGGGAGGGGCCGGGTCAGCGCCGAGTGCGTACGAGATCGATCAGTGCGCAGAGGCGGCCGGCTCCACGATCTCGAGCAGGATGCCGCCGGTGCTCTTGGGGTGCGCGAAGTTGATCCGCGAGCCGCCGGTGCCGATCTTCGGCGTGTCGTAGAGGAGGGTCACGCCGCGCTCGCGCAGGGTCGCGCACGCCGCGTCGATGTCGGCCACCCGGTAGCAGACCTGCTGGACGCCGCCACGGCCTCCGTTGCGCTCGATCCACTTGGCGATCGTGCTGTTCTCGTTCAGCGGGGCGAGCAGCTGCACCTGGGCGTTCTCGGTCAGCTGGTCGCCGGTACCGAGCATGGCCTCCTCGACGCCCTGCTCCTCGTTGGTCTCCCGGTGGAGCACCCGCCAGCCGAACACCTCGGTGTGCAGCTTGATGGCGTCGTCGAGGTTGGGGACGGCGTAGCCGACGTGGTC
>JBDHZJ010000043.1:0-10731 GCA_039811825.1 Propionicimonas sp. | reverse complement strand
TCCAGCAGTTCGCGGGCGACCTCGAGGGTGAGCCCGTCCGGCGGCAGGTCGGGATCGACGTTCGCGCGACGACCGTCGGCGTCCTCGACGTAGGTGCCGTAGCGGCCCACCCGCACGTCCACGCCGTCGCCGAGGCTGAACGTGGACAGCGCCTTCGCGTCGATCTCGCCGAGCTCCGTGACCAGCTTCTGCAGGCCCTCGTGGGCCGCGCCGTTCGGGCCGAAGTAGAAGTCCTTCAGCACCGCCACCCGCGCCGCGTCGCCGTTGGCGATCTCGTCGAGGGTCTCCTCCATGTCGGCGGTGAACTTGTAGTCGACCAGCTTGGCGAAGTGCTCCTCGAGCAGCCGGGTGACCGCGAACGCGAGCCAGGTGGGCACGAGCGCGGAGCCCTTCTTGAACACGTAGTCGCGGGAGGTGATGGTGCGGATGATCGCGGCGTAGGTGGACGGCCGGCCGATCTCCAGCTCCTCCAGCTTCGCCACCAGGGACGGCTCGGTATAGCGGGCCGGCGGGCGGGTCTCGTGCGCGGAGGCGGTCACCTTCTCGGCGGCCAGGTGCTGCCCGGTGGCCAGCTGCGGCAGCCGGGCCTGCGCGTCGTCGCCGGCCTCGTCGTCGTCCGTGCTCTCGACGTAGGCCTTCAGGAAGCCGAGGAACGTGATCGTGCGGCCGGACGCGGTGAAGCCTGCCCGTCCGGACTCCACCACCTCTCCCGTGGCCGCATCGGTCACCCCGACCCGTTCGGGCAGCGTGGCCCCGATCCGGACGCTGACGGTCTCGCCCTCCGCGTCCTTCATCTGCGAGGCGATGGTGCGCTTCCAGACCAGCTCGTAGAGGCGCAGGTGGTCGCCGTTCAGGCCGGTCTGCTGCGGGGTGCGGAACGTCTCGCCCGCGGGACGGATCGCCTCGTGCGCCTCCTGCGCGTTCTTCACCTTCGAGGTGTAGACGCGGGGCTGCGCCGGCAGGAACTGGCCGCCGAACAGGTGCTTGACCTGCTCGCGCGCGGCGGCGATGGCCGTGCCGGACAGGGTCACCGAGTCGGTTCGCATGTAGGTGATGAAGCCACGCTCGTACAGCTCCTGGGCGACGCTCATGGTGCGCTGCGCGGAGAAGCCGAGCTTGCGGCCCGCCTCCTGCTGCAGCGTGGTGGTGCGGAACGGCGGGTACGGACGACGCGTGTAGGCCTTCGCCTCCACCCCGGCCACGGCGTAGGAGGCCTTCGCCAGGGCGTCGGCCAGCTGCTCGGCGGAGGCCAGGGTGAGCTGCAGCAGGTCCTTGCCGACCAGCTTGCCGACCGAGTCGAAGTTGCTGCCGGCGGCGATCCGCCGGCTGTCGAAGGTGGCCAGGCGGGCGGTGAAGGTGGGCGGCTCGGCGCCCTCGCCGGCGTCCAGCAGCGCCTCGATGTCGGCGTACGCGGCGGCGCGGAACGCGATCCGCTCCCGCTCGCGGTCGACCACCAGCCGGGTGGCCACCGACTGGACGCGGCCCGCCGACAGTCGCGGCATGACCTTCTTCCACAGCACCGGGGACACCTCGTAGCCGTAGAGCCGGTCGAGGATGCGCCGGGTCTCCTGGGCGTCGACGAGGTCGGTGTCGAGGTCGCGGGTGGCTTCGACGGCGGCGTGGATGGCCTCGGGCGTGATCTCGTGGAAGACCATCCGCTTCACCGGGATCTTCGGCTTCAGCTCGTCCAGCAGGTGCCACGCGATGGCCTCGCCCTCGCGGTCCTCATCAGTGGCGAGGTAGAGCTCGTCGGCGTCCTTCAGCTTCGCCTTCAGGTCACGGATCGTGCCCTTCTTGTCCGCGGCGACCACGTAGAGCGGCTCGAAGTCGGCGTCGATGTTCACCCCGGTGCGCGCCCACTTCTCGCCCTTGTACTTCGCCGGCACCTCGGCGGCACCGGTGGGCAGGTCGCGGACGTGGCCCCGGCTGGACTCCACGATGTAGCCCGAGCCGAGGAACCGGGACAGGCTGACCGCCTTCGTCGGCGACTCGACGATCACGAGGCGGCGTTTGTTCGCAGTGGCCACGGCCTTCTTCCGTTCGGGGACGATCGGTCGCTCACTCTATCCATCGGGCGACTTTGCGCATGGTAGCCGCACAAACCCCACCGGTCCCACACAGACCGGTGCCCCGCACCGCGAGGACGGGTGCGGGGCACTGGTCTGGGGCCGGTCGAGTGGCGAACCCGTGGCCCAGTTCCGAGTTGTCAGAATCTCAATCGGCTATAGGCGCATGAGATTCTGACAACTCGGGGGGTCGGGGTCAGTTCACCGGGCTGCTGCCCAGGGTGACCGTGGCCGAGTGCTGCTTGCCGTTCGGGGCCGTCCACTCGATCGTCACCTGGTCGCCCGGCTCGAGGGCCCGGATCACGGTGGCCAGGTTGGTACGGGCCCTGATCGTGGTGTCGCCGACCTTGGTGAGCCGGCTGCCGGCCACGACCCCCGCCTTGTCCGCGGGGCTGCCCGAGACGACATCGGTGATGGTCTTGCCGGAGCCGCTCTCGGCGGTGTCGGCGACCCTGATCCCGAGGTAGCCGGCCGGCCCGACGCGGACGGTGCCCGCGTCCTGCCCGGTCTCGACCTGCTGCACGACCGCGAGGGCCGTGGCGATCGGCACCGCGTAGCTGGTGTTGTCACGGGTCGAGCCCGCGGTGGTCATGCCGATCACCTCGTTGTCGGAGTCGAACATCGGGCCGCCGGAGTCGCCGGGAACCGCGCGGGCGCTGGTCTCGATCAGGCCGGAGAGGTCCTCGGTGCTCCCCCACGGGGAGTCGGACGAGACGGTCAGGCTCTGGTCGGTGTCGGTCACGACGCCCGCCGCCTTCACCAGTTCACCGCCGCCCTCGGCGTTGCCGACCGCCGCCACCTCGGTGCCCTGCGCGGGAACGGTGGTGTCGGTCTTGACGGTGGTCAGGCCGCTCGCGTCCTTGAGCTGCAGCAGCGCGACGTCCCTGGTCTGGTCGAAGCCGAGCACGGTGGCCGTGTAGGTGTTGCCGGTGTCGGCCACGGTCACGGCCAGCTTCTCCGAGCCCGCGACGACGTGGTAGTTGGTCAGGACCTTGCCGTCCGAGCTGAGGATCATGCCGGTGCCGGCGGCCAGGCCCGACGAGGTCTGCGCCTCGATCAGGACGATCCCGGCCGACTGGGCCGCGGCGACGCTGCTCCCCGTAGTCGTGCCGCTGCCCTGCTGGCCCTGCTGGCCCTGCTGCGGCTCCGGCTGGGTCTGGCCACCCTGCCCGGTCTCGGGCTCGGTGGTGACCGTCGGGCTGGTGGTGGCGCCCGTGAACTGGTCGGCCGCCCACAGGAAGCCGCTGCCGCCCAGGACGAGCGCGACGAGCATCGCGACGACGGCCAGCGGCCAGCGCTTCTTCGTCTGCGTCTGCGTGGTCTGCGGCTGGTAGTAGTACTGGTTCGGCGGGTAGTAGCCCGGGTGCTGCGGGTAGCCCTGCTGGCCGTAGGACTGCTGGCCCTGGGTCTGGCCGTAGGCCTGCTGGCCGTACGGCTGCTGGCCGTAGGGCTGCTGGCCCTGGGCCTGCCCGTAGGGCTGCTGCTGGCTGTAGGCCTGCTGGCCGTACTGGCCGTAGTGCTGCGGGTAGCCGTACGGCTGCTGGCCGTAGGGGTAGGGCGCCTGTGGCGCCTGGCCGCCCTGCGCCGGCTGGCCGTACGCGTGCGGCTGCGCGGCCTGGGTGCCCTGGTACGGCGTGGCCTGCGGGGCGCGACCCTGGTCGGGTGCGCTCGCGGCCCAGTTGCTCTCGGCGGGACGCGCCCACGCCGTGGTGGCGTCGGGCTGGCTCGTGGGCAGCACGCGGGTCGGCTCCGGCTGGCCCTGGGTGGGCAGCGCCTGCGTCGGCTCGTTCGCGGACCCTTCGTCCGCTGCACCCGGTCGGGTGCCCTCGTTCGGATCGATCATCCTTGACTCCTGGTTCTTCGCTGCGACCCAGTTAAGGCAGGCCTCCCATGCGGAGACTGTCCAGTTCCTGTGAGAACCTGTGAATCTCAGCCGGGCAACAGGTACCCGTCCAGTACCAGCCTACGAAGCTGTGGCAACACCTCGTCCCGGAGCGCCGCCGGATCCGCGTCGAGCAGCCCTGCGACCGCCCCGACCAGCACGCCGGCGGGCAGTTCGCCGTCGCACGCGCCCACGACCGCAGCGAGCGCCGTACCCGACTCGACCGCCCGACCGAGGCCGAACTGCTGCCGCAGCACCACGTGCCGGGGATCCGGGGCGCCGGGCGTGCCGATGGTCTCCTGGACGACATCGGGGTGGACGCGCCAGCGCGCCGCCAGGAACTCCGCGTCCGCCAGCCCGGAGGGCCCGACGGCGGCCAGGAAGTCGCCGATCGCCCGTCCGACCGGCTGGTGGACGGCGTGCGGCCAAGCCTCGAACCGCAGGTGGGGCTCGGCGCGTCCGGACCGGCGCAGGGCCAGCCAGCCGAGCCCGACCGCCTCGATCCCCGCGGACGCGAAGTAGTCGAGCCACTCGGCGTAGCGCCGGGCGTACTCCCTGCTGCCGGCCAGGCCCGCGTCCGCCAGCCAGATCTCGATGTACTCGAAGGGGTCGAGCCGCTCGCGCTCCAGCACGAGCGCGTCGCAGCCCTCGGGCACCCAGCCGGCCAGGCGCTGTTGCCACGGCTCGGCGGTGATCGCCCAGTTGCCGAGCACGACCAGCAGGCCGTCCTCGGCGAGGTGCTCCCCCGCCCCCGCGACGACCTGCTGCATCAGCCCGTCGCCGGCGAACTCCCCCTCGCGGTACACGAGCCGGTCGGGCGAGGGCGGGCTGATCACGTACGGCGGGTTGGTCACAATCAGGTCGAACCGCTCCCCGGCGACGGGCTCGTAGAGGGAGCCCTCACGCAGGTCGGCGGCGACGCCGGACAGGCCGAGGCTGATCCGGGCGAGGTCGAGGGCGCGGGGGTTGAGGTCGGTGGCGACGATGGCGTCCGCGTCGAGGTGCAGCGCCTGGATGCCGCAGCCCGTGCCGAGGTCGAGCACGCGGCGGTAGTGGCGGGGCGGCACCAGTTGGGTGAGCGTGGTGGAGGCGGGCGATGCGCCGAGCACGAAGTCGGTCCGCGGCCGGCCGACGCGGCCGTCGAGCGGGGTCGGGTCGGAGCAGATCCAGCCGTCGCGGCGCTCGGACCCGTGCGGCTTCAGCTCGACCGTCGCGCGCACCGCGTCCGTCTCCTCGACGAGACCGGCCTCGAGCAGCGCGGACAGGCTGGTCCAGCCGCGCAGGCGCTCGGCCGGGACGGGCCGCTGCAGCAGCCACAGCCGGATCGCGTCGGCCTGCGGGTCGTCGGCGTCCCCGATCGCGCGCAGCGCCGCGACCGTGGTGTTGCGGCCCAGCCCGGCCAGGGCGGCGTCCCCGAGCCGGTCGCTGACGGCCTCGAGGGTGTAGCCGGCCGCGAGCAGGTCGTCCCGCAGGCGGTCGATGGCGGCGTCGTCGAGCATGTGCACAGCCTGTCACGACCGGGCTCTGGTCGGCCCGGCTGCTCCCTGCCAGACTCGCCGCATGACCGGATTCGACGCCACCGACGCGCGGCACCGGATCGGCGGCTACCTGGTGCGGCGGGCCCGGCCGGAGGATGCGGCCGTGTTCAGCCGGGCCGACGCGGCGCTGGTGAGCGCGGCGTACGCAGGCGTGATGCCGCCGGAGTTCGCCGCGGACCAGGTCGACGACATCCCTGCGGCGACCGTCCGGAACGAGGCGCAGTTCGCCCGCGACCTGGCCGCGGAGGCGGCGGGCGCCGAGCCGGAACACCGCACCTGGATCGCCTGGGACGCGGAACGGATCGCCGGCGTCTCGATCAGCAGCGTCGTGCCGCAGGAGTGGGAGCCGGCCATCGGCGCGTCCCCGATCCCGGGGCTCGCCCGCCAGCTCGACCACCTGTACCTGGACCGGGCGGCCTGGGGGACGGGGCTCGCGTCCGGCCTGCTCGAGCTGGCGCTGCCCGGACGGATGGACGCCTACCTGTGGATCGTGGCGGGCAACGACCGGGCCCGGCGGTTCTACGAGAAGCACGGCTTCGTCGGCGAGGACCGCGCCTACGAGTGCGGCCCCTTGTGGTACGAGCGGGTGCTGTACCGGATGGTGCGGCGGGCAGCCGCGGGCTGAGCCGCCGCCCGCGCGCCCGTCCGTGCCGCGTGGCAGGCTGGCCCCGTGGCGGTACCGGAGTGGCTGTTGGCGGACGAACGGGTGCGCCACCACTACCACCGCCCCGCGGCCCCCGGGGTGCGCGTCGACCTGCCCGGGTGGGTGGGTGAACCGGTGCGCGAGGCACTCGCGCGGCTCGGCGTGGAGCGCCTGTGGGAGCACCAGGCGATCGCGGCCGAGACCGCGTTCGGCGGACGGCCCGTGGCGCTCGCCACCGGCACCGCCTCGGGCAAGACCTTCGGCTACCTGCTGCCGGTGCTCGCCGCGTCCGTGGACTCGCAGGTGGGGTTCCCGGTCGCCCGGCGCGGTCCGCTCGAACTCGGCCGCGGCCACAGCGCCCTCTACCTGGCTCCCACCAAGGCCCTCGCCCACGACCAGCTGCGGGTCGTGGAGTCGCTGCGCCTGGACGGCGCTCGGGTGAGCGCGCTGGACGGCGACTCCGACGCGGTCGAGCGCCGCTACGCGCGCGACTTCGCCCGCTTCGTGCTGACCAATCCCGACATGCTGCACCGGTCGGTGCTGCCCCGGCACCAGCAGTGGGTACGGCTGCTGTCGACGCTGCGGTACGTGGTGGTCGACGAGGCCCATCGTTACCGCGGCGTGTTCGGGGCGCACGTGGCGGCTGTGCTGCGCCGGCTGCGCAGGCTCGCCCACCACTACGGCGCCGATCCGGTCTTCATCAGCGCGTCCGCCACCGTCGCCGGCGCGGGCGACCTGCTCACCCGGCTGGCCGGGGTCGACGACGTGCTCGAGATCGCCACGGACACCTCGCAGCGCCCCGCGCTGGACTACCTGCTCTGGCAGCCCGCAGAGGACCCGCACCACGAGGCGGCCGACCTGCTGGCGCGGCTCGTGTCGGAGGGCCGGCAGAGCCTGGCGTTCACCACCTCGCGGGTGCAGGCCGAACTGGTCGCCCTGCGCGCCCAGCGCCGGGTGCCCGCGCCGGCGGCGGTCGCGTCCTACCGCGGCGGCTACCTGGCCGAGGACCGGCGCACCCTCGAGGCCGGCCTGCAGACCGGGCGACTGCAGGGGGTCGCGTGCACGAACGCCCTGGAACTGGGGGTGGACATCTCCGGGGTCGACGCGGTGGTCACCTGCGGCTTCCCGGGCACCGTCGCCGCCCTGTGGCAGCAGGTGGGCCGGGCCGGACGCGCCGGACGGGACGCGCTGGGCGTGCTGATCGCCCGTCCCGATCCACTGGACGCCTACCTGTGCGAGCATCCCGAGCTGATCTTCGACCGCCCGGTGGAGCGGACCGTGCTGCACCCGGAGAACCCGCACGTGCTCGCGCCGCACGTGGCCGCCGCCGCGCAGGAACTCCCGGTCACCGAGGCCGATGGGGCCTGGTTCGGCGACAGCCTGCCCGGGCTCCTGGACGGGCTCACCGCCGCTGGGCACCTGCGGCGGCGCGCGTCCGGGTGGTTCTGGACCCGGCCGGACCGCGCGGTGGACTCGATCGACCTGCGTTCGGCCGGCGGTCGCTCGGTCGAGGTGGTCGAGGAGGCCACCGGGCGGGTGATCGGGCAGGTGGACCCGGCCGCCGCCGACCGCACGCTGCACGCGGGCGCGATCTACCTGCACCAGGGAGACCAGTGGCGGGTGGTCGGCTACGAACCGGGCGACCACCACGCGATCGCCGTGTCCGACCGCCCCGGCTACTTCACCCAGCCGCTGGGCACCTCGGACGTGCACGTGACCAGCGAGCTGCGCAGCCGGGAACTCGGCGCGGCCCGGCTGTGCTTCGGCGCCGTCGAGCTGAGCAGCCAGGTGACCGGCTTCCTGCGCCGTGACGAGGCCAGCGGCCGGGTCTGGGACAGCCACCCCCTCGACCTGCCCCGGCACGTGCTGCGCACCCAGTCGTTCTGGTTCACGGTGCCGGAGGCGGCTCTGGCCGGGATCGCCGCCCGCGACCTGCCCGGCGCGGCCCACGCCGCGGAACACTGCGCGATCGGCCTGCTGCCGGCGTTCGCGCCGTGCGACCGGTGGGACATCGGCGGGCTCTCCACCACCTCTCACCCCGACACCGGCGAGCTGACCGTGTTCGTGCACGACGGGCACCCCGGTGGCGCCGGCTTCGCCGAGCGCGGCTTCGAGCAGGCCGAGCAGTGGCTGCTGGCGACGCTGGAGCGGTTGCGCACCTGCCCGTGCGCGGCGGGCTGCCCCTCCTGCGTCGTCTCCCCGAAGTGCGGCAACGGCAACCAGCCCCTGGCCAAGGACGCCGCCGCCCGGCTGCTGGAGCTGGTGCTGGGCTGACCGCCGCACACTCCCCCAACCGGGTGCCGGGGCCCCTCTCACAGCAGGCCCAGCTTCCCGGCGTGGGCGGTCGCCTCCACCGAACCGGGCAGCAGTGGCGACGGCGCGGACACCTGCTGCCCGACGGTGACCGACACCACGAAGTCGAGGCTGTCGCCGCGCTCGACGCAGCGGGTGAGGCGGACCCCGTTGCGCGCAGCCGCCACCGCGGCCGCGCGGCACGCGTCCTGCCCACCGGCCCGGGCCGAGGCCGCGGAGAGGGCGGACAGGTCTGCGGCCGCACGTGCGTGGTGTGCGGCCGCGACGTAGCCCGCGACCACCAGCAGGCCGGCCGTGACCGCCATCAGGACAAGGACCACGGCCGCGATCAGCACCGTGCCCGACCCGCGCTCGTCGCGCCGCCGGGGACGCCCGGTCACGCCGGCTCCCTGAGCACTGTGGCCCGGGCCGACAGCGGCACGGACGGCAACCAGCGGGCCCACGGCCGGGCCGCCAGTTCGACCACGACGGTGACCTGCCCGGCGTCCTGCCGGACCCGCACGACGGCCCCCTCCGGGCGGTCCGCCATCGACCTCCCCACGGCGGAGTGGTCGGAACGCGCCTCCTGCCGGGCCACCTCGGCCGCGGTGTCCTGGCAGCGCACGAGGAGCCCGACGAGCGTGAGGGTCCACGCCAGCAGCACGCAGGCGAGCGCCGCGCCGATGCTGGCGAACGCGAGTTCGGCGGTGATCATGCCCCGCTGGGAACGCCGGGGCCGGCCGGGACCACCCCGGCCGGCCCGCAGCGCGGGCGATCGGCTCACACCCCGCCGCCGAGCGACTTCATGACGACGCTGATGATCGCCAGGATCAGCCGCCACAGCGCGTCCCGGAAGTCCGGGTTGTTGATGATCGCCAGGATGATGCCGACGAAGCTCACCGTCGCCACCGTGCCGACCGCGTACTCCGCGGTCGTCATCCCCCGCTGGTTGCGGCGCCTGCCGACCTCCACCAGTTCTCGTGCCATGCCTGCCTCCTTCCCTCGGGCGTCCGCTCGGACGCACCCACACCTTCGGCAACGGGCGCCCGGACCGGTCAGCCGGTCCGGCGACCTGTGGACAGTGCTCCGGAGGACGTCCGACTGTGGACAGCGAGCGGCACGGCCCGGCTGTCACGGCTGCAGCAGGTGGCCGGCGACCCCGCCGATGATCGGCACCACGCCGAGCAGCATGAACGCGGGCAGGAAGCACACCATCAACGGCAGGACGCTGCGCACACCCACCCTGCGGGCACGCACCTCGGCCGCGGACGCGGCGTCGGAGCGCGCGTCCGAGCCCAGCGCGCGCAGCGTGCCGGACAGCCCCATTCCGGAGCCGAGGGTGCGGGCCACCTCGCGCCCCAGCACAGCCAGCGCCGGCTCCGCGCCGGCCAGTTCCGCCCACGCCTCCGCCTCGTCCACGCCGAGCCGGACCTTCGCCGCCACCTCCTCCAGCAGGCCGCCGAGCGGCCCGCCGAGCGACTCCGCGATCACCTCGACCGCGCCGCGCAGGGGCATTCCGGACTCGAGGCAGACCGCCAGCAGGTCGCACGCCTGGGGCAGGTCGGCGACGATCCGGTCGCGACGACGGGTGGCCTCGCCACTGAGCAGGTGGCCGAGCGCCACGTAGCTCGCCGCACCGATCGCGGCCGCCACCGGAACCCCCCACCAGCCGAGCCCGGCGACCAGGAGCAGGGCGCTCCCTGCGGCGGCCGCCGAACCGATCAGGCGCTCCCTCGACACCGCGAGCCGTTGCCCCCGCGCGCGTGCCGCGCGACTCCCCGCGCCGCGGAGCCTGGCCGCGGGGCCCGCCCGCCAGCTGACCACGGCCAGGCCCAGCGCAACCGCCGCCACCACCTCCCAGACCACCTCAGCCACCCCCGGCGTCCGCGATCCGCTCCGTCCACAGCACCCCGGCGCAGCCGAGCCCTACCCCCACCGTGAGGCTCAACTGGCCGGGCAGCGAGCCGGTCAGGAAGCCCAGCGGATCGCCGCCGAAGGAGTAGCCGAGGAGGATGCCGGCGACCGGCAGCGCGGCGAGCAGCCGACCGGTCGCCCGGGGCGCCGAGAGCTCCGCCGCGACCACGTTGGCCACGGCCCGCCGCGCCGACAGCCGCTCGGCGAGCGCGTCGAGGGTGGCAGTCAGCGACGCCCCTGTCCGCTCCGCCACCTCCCAGGCGATGCCGAGTTCGGCGAGCCCGCTGCGGCCCGGCTGCGCGCCCCCGCGCCGCAGGGCCGGGCCGACGGGCCCACCCACGTCCTGGAACGCGGCCGCCTCGGCCAGCACGGGCGCGTCGCCCGCGGCGATCCGCA
>JBDHZJ010000042.1:0-10749 GCA_039811825.1 Propionicimonas sp. | reverse complement strand
GGGGCGAGCACCAGCGAACCCCACAGGCCGAAGACGACCGACGGCACCGCGGCCAGCAGGTCGATCACGTAGCCGAGCGGCTGCGCGAGCCGGCGCGGTGCGTAGTGGGAGATGAACAGCGCGATCCCGATCGCGACCGGGACGGCCATGGCGAGGGCGAGCACCGCGGCCCAGATGGTGCCGAAGACGTACGGCAGCACCCACTCCAGGAACGGGCCGTAGCCCTCGGCGGTGAGCTGCGCCGGGTCGGCGAACAGTGCAGGGGAGCCCTGGACCAGGAGGAAGGCGGCCACCGCGGCCAGGATCACCAGGATGGTGATGCCGGCGCCGAGGGCGAAGCCGCGGAAGACCGCCTCACCGGGGCGCTTCGGGTCCGGGCGCTGCGGGTGCGGGCTCGGCCCGGATCCGCCGGGTGCGGCGTCCGGTTCCCGGGTCAGCTTCTGCGACATGGGCTCGTCCTGCTTTCTGCTGGCTCCCCACAGGTTACGTGCCGGGGCGGCGCCGGTGGAGCCACCGGCGCCGCCCACGGATGTTGTCACCTGGCGGGGCTCACTTGACCGAGTCGAGCGCGGTCTTGACCTTGGCCTGGAGCGCGTCGGACAGCGGAGCCGAACCGGCGGCCTCGGCCGCGGCGGCCTGGCCCTCGGCCGAAGCCATGTAGCCGACGTAGTCCTTCACCAGGGTCGCGGTCGCCGAGTCCTTGTAGGTCTGGCAGACGATCGCGTAGGAGACCAGCACCGCGGGGTAGACGCCCTCGGAGGTGCGGTTCAGCGAGTAGGCCAGGTCGTTGGCGTCCCGGCCCGGGATGGTCTCCGAGGAGTCGAGGATCGCGGCAGCGGCCTCGGCCGTCGGCTGCAGGGCCTTGCCGCCGACCAGGATGCTGGCCTTGCCCAGGTCACCGGCCTGCGACTCGTCGGCGTACCCGATCGTGTTCTTGCCGCCGGAGACGGCCTGGACCACGCCGGAGGTGCCGTTGGCGGCCTCACCGCCGAAGGCCTCCGGGAAGGTGTCCGACGCCTCTTCGGTCCACACGTCGGGGGCCGTCTTGTTCAGGGTGTCGGTGAAGTTGTTGGTGGTGCCGGAGTCGTCCGCGCGGTGCACGGCGGTGATCGCCGCGTCCGGGAGGTCGGCCTTCGGGTTGGTCTTGGCGATCGCCGGGTCGTTCCACTTGGTGATCTTGCCGGCGAAGATGCCGGCCAGGGTGGTCGGGTCGAGGGTGAGTTCCGTCACTCCGTCCACGTTGAAGACCACGGCGATCGGGGAGATGTAGACCGGAAGGTCGAGGGCGCTGGAGTCGGCGGCGCAGCCGGCGAACTTGCCCGCGCCCAGCTCCTCGTCCTTGAACGGACGGTCGGAGCCGGCGAAGGCGGCGGCACCCGCGGTGAAGGCGGAGCGCCCGGCGCCGGAGCCGTCCGGGGAGTAGTTCACGGTGATGTTGGGGTTCGCGGTCTGGAAGTCGGCGACCCACTTCTCCTGGGCGGCCTTCTGGGAGCTGGCGCCCGCGGCGGTGAGCGTCTGGCTCTCACCGGTGGTTCCGCCCTCGGAAGAGGGCTCATTGGCGGCGCAGCCGGCAAAGGCCAGGGCGGTCGCGGTGACCAGGGCTGCGGCGGCGAACGGCTTGATTCTCACGCTATTCCTTCGACTTCGGATGAGTAGATCGAGCGGTTGCTCTGAGCGTGAGGCTAGGGAGCGCGATTGACCGGTTCGGTACCGCAGGGTGAACGCGAGGTGAACGGCCTTCCAGTCTTTGTCGCTGCTGAGAATCCCGCCTCCGGGCACCGGATGTAATACGCTAACACCATGAACGATGTCGTCGGCGGTGGCGCTGCGGGCTACCGGGCGCCGACGCTCACCGACGTCGCCAGGCTCGCGGGCGTGTCCACGATGACCGTCTCGCGGGTGATCAACGGGCACGCCAAGGTCGCCGAGCACACCCGGGCGCGGGTGCACCAGGCGATGGATTCGCTCGACTACCGTCCCAACATGCTGGCCAGGGGCCTGGCGAGCGGACGATCGCACAACATCGGCGTGCTCACCGTGGACACGACGCTCTACGGGCCGAGCGCGGCGCTGCGGGGCATCGAGAAGGCCGCCAGCGGACGTGGCTACTCGGTGACCATCACCCACCTGACCGATCCGGACCAGACCGCGGTCGCGCAGGGCGCCAGCCTGCTCCGCTCCCGGTCCACCGACGGCGTCATCCTGCTGCAACCGCTGATCTCGGAGGTCGAGTCGAGGCCCGCGGCCGACGCCAACGACCTGCCCCCGATGGTCGCGATCCACGCCGGCAACCCGGGCTCCTACCCGGTGGTCACGGTCGACCAGCGCGTCGGCGCGAAGCTCGCCACCGAGCACCTGCTGGGTCTGGGCCACAAGACGGTGTGGCACATCGCCGGCCCGAACGTCTGGTACGAGGGCGTCGAGCGGGTGGTCGGCTGGCGCGAGGCCCTGACCGCTGCCGGTGCGGACGTGCCGCGGGTCGTGCACGGCGACTGGTCGGCCGCCTCGGGCTACGCGGCGGCCCGGGAGGTGCTGGCCAACGACGGCGTGACCGCGATCTTCGTGGGCAACGACGCGATGGCGCTCGGCACGCTGCACGCGATGCACGAGCTCGGCCTGCGCTGCCCGGAGGACGTCAGCCTGGTCGGCTTCGACGACTACCCGGAGGCGGCCTTCTTCAGCCCCGGCCTGACCACGATCCGCCAGGACTTCGACGAGATCGGACGCCTCAGCGTGTCCCTTCTGCTGGACCTGATCGAGAAGAACGAACCCGTCACCCAGCACGTGGTGCTCGAGCCCCGGCTGGTGGTGCGGGGGAGCGCGGCGCCACCGGCCTAGATCCGGGGCTTGTGGATCTCCACCGCGACCACTTCGGCGTCCGCGCCGAGGTGGGCGATCAGGACGGCGCCCGGCTTGAGCGCCCGGCTGGGCACCCCGATCGCCTCCAGCATCGTCGGCAGCACGGGACGGTGCCCGCAGACCGCCAGTGACGCCCCCGAGCCCACGGTCTGCTTCACGAACCGCTCCATCAGCGTGGCCACCGCACGGGTGTCCTGGACCGCCTGCTCCTCGGACAGGGTGGTCCAGCCCTCGACTTCGAGCCGGTGCGCTTTCGCGTAGGGCTGCAGCGTCTTCATGCAGCGCACGGAGGTGGACGAGACCAGCCGCTCCACCCGGTAGGCCTCCAGCAGCGGCACCAGCAGCGTGCTCTGGCGCCGGCCCCGCTCGTCGAGCGGACGGGCCTGGTCCCGCTTCGACCAGTTGGAGCGCAACATCGCCTTCGCGTGCCGCACGACCAGCATCGGCGTGGTGTCCGGCTGGGCGAGCGCCTGGTGCACCAGGGGCCGCTCGTCGAGGTAGGTGATCCGGTGCAGGGCCTCCGACACCGGCAGCCACTCGATCCGGTCGACCTCCGCGCCGGGCTCGTGCCGGCCGTCCTTCACCGCGCGTGCCCGCCAGTAGTAGACGGTCTTCGTGCCGCCACCGATCGGGTAGCTGATCCGGCCCACCGGCACGCCGAGCCGCACGGCCACCCCGGTCTCCTCGGTCGTCTCCCGGGCGGCACAGCCCGGCAGGGACTCGTCCGCGCGGATCTTTCCCTTGGGCAGGCTCCAGTCGTCGTAACGCGGACGGTGCACGAGCAGCACCTCGGGTTCGTCGCCCGGTCCGGGGCGGAGCACGACGCAGCCGGCGGCAGTGGTCTGCTTGTCGGAGTTCTTGCTCATGCCGGCCTAGCGCTCGACCGCGCGCCGCTGGCCCATCGTTGCGATCAGGTGTTCCTGGATGTCCAGCAGCGGCTCGCCGTCGGCGGCCAGCGTCCGCTGCGTCCACGCGTCGCCGTCCAGCCACCACGAGGCGGTGCCGGGGTCGAACGCGAGGTCGAACAGTCCTTCGATCTGGGCGATGTGCCGCGGGTTGTTCAGGCCCACGATCACCTCCACCCGACGGTCCAGGTTGCGGTGCATCAGGTCGGACGAGCCGATCCCCACCACGGGCTCGCCGCCGTTGGCGAACCAGTACAGCCGGCTGTGCTCCAGGAAGCGGCCCAGGATGCTGCGCACCCGGATGTTCTCGCTGAGCCCCCGCACCCCCGGCCGCACCGAGCAGATGCCGCGCACCCACAGGTCCACCGGGACGCCGGCCTGCGACGCCCGGTAGAGGGCGTCGGTGACGGCCTCGTCGACGATCGAGTTCACCTTGATCCGCACCCCGGACGGCAGGCCCTTGCGGTGGTTGGCGATCTCGGCGTTGATGCTCTCGATCAGGCCCCTGCGGACGCCGTGCGGAGCGACCAGCAGCCGCCGGTAGTGGGTCTCCTGCGCCATGCCGGAGAGGTGGTTGAACAGGCGCGCCACGTCGTCGGTGATCACCGCGTTGGAGGTGAGCAGGCCCATGTCCTCGTACAGCCGCGCGGTCTTGGGGTTGTAGTTGCCGGTGCCGATGTGGGCGTAGCGGCGCAGCCCGGTCGGCTCCTCGCGGACGACCAGGGACAGCTTGCAGTGGGTCTTCAGCCCGACCATGCCGTAGACCACGTGGCAGCCGGCCTTCTCCAGCTTGCGCGCCCAGGCGATGTTGGCCTGCTCGTCGAAGCGGGCCTTGATCTCGACCAGGGCGAGCACCTGCTTGCCGGCCTGCGCGGCCTCGATCAGGGCGTCGATGATCGGGCTGTCGCCGGAGGTGCGGTACAGCGTCTGCTTGATCGCCAGCACGGCCGGGTCGGCGGCCGCCTGCTCGATGAACCGCTGCACCGAGGTGGCGAACGAGTCGTAGGGGTGGTGCAGCAGCACCTCGCGGTTCTTCAGCGCGGCGAACAGGTCGGCCGGCTGCGCGGTCTCCACCTCGGCCAGTTCCGGGTGCGTCTTGGGCAGGAAGGACGGGTAGAGCAGCGCCTCCCGGTCCAGGTCGGCGATCGAGAACAGGCCGGTCAGGTCGAGCGGGCTCGGGACCTTGAAGACCTCCTTCTCGCTGATGTCGAGCTCGCTGATCAGCAGTTCCAGCATGGTGTCGTCGATGTCGTCCTCGACCTCGAGGCGCACGGGCGGGCGTCCGACCTTGCTGCGCAGCAGCTCCTTCTCCAGGGCGAAGAGCAGGTTCTCCGCGTCGTCCTCCTCGACCTCCACGTCCTCGTTGCGCGTGACCCGGAACGTGCTGTGCTCGATGATCTGCATGCCGGAGAACAGCTGGTGCAGGTGCTGCGCGATCACGTCCTCGAGCGGCACGAACCGGCCCCCGCCCAGCGGGACGAAGCGGGACAGGATGGTCGGCACCTTCACCCGGGCGAACTGGCGCACGCCGGTGACCGGGTTCCGCAGCAGCACGGCGAGGTTCACGCTCAGGCCGGAGATGTAGGGGAACGGGTGGGACGGGTCGACCGCGAGCGGTGTGAGCACCGGGAAGATGCGGTTCTCGAACAGCTCGGTCATCTGCCGGCGCTCGTCGTCGGTGAGCTCGTCCCAGCGCAGGATCTCGATGCCGTGCTCGATCAGGGCCGGGCGGACGTCGTTCGCGAACACCCAGGCCGCCTCGGCGACGAGCTCGCGGGTGCGGGTGAGGATGGCGTCGTGCAGCTCGCGCGGCATCAGTCCCGAACTGCTCGCCACGGCGACGCCGGCCGCCATGCGGCGCTTGAGGCCGGCGACCCGGACCATGAAGAACTCGTCGAGGTTGGACGAGAAGATGGCCAGGAATCGCGCCCGCTCCAGCAGCGGCACCCGCTTGACGTCCTTGGCCAGGTCGAGCACCCGGTTGTTGAAGGCGAGCCAGGACAGCTCGCGGTCGGAGAACCGGTCGGCCGGCAACTCGGGCTCGGCCACCTCGATGATTTCCTTGTCCCCGACCGAGGTCATGGCTGCTCCCGCTTCTGCACGGACCCGTGCTCCGGCGCGTAGAGCACGTCGCGGTGGGCGACGTGGAATCCCGCGCTTTCGTACATTCTTACCGCTACCGGCTCGGCCATGTCGACGTACAGGACCACATGGCCGGCACCGGCTTGTTCGAGGTGGGACAGGCCGGCCTGCAGCAGCACCCTGCCGTAGCCGCGACCCTGGGCGCGGGGGGCCACGCCGAGGACGTAGACCTCGCCGGTGCCGTCGACGAGCTTGGTCCAGTGGAAGCCCGCCACCCCGTCGGCGTCGAGGCCGAGCAGGAGCCCGTCCGGGTCGAACCAGGGCTCGGCGATGCGGGCGGCGAGCCCGGCGGCGTCCAGGGCGCCCTGTTCGGGGTGGTCGGCGAACGCCGCGGCGTTGACCGCGAGGAACTGCTCCGCGTCCGCCGGGGTGTAGCCGCGGACGGTGAAGCCCTCCGGGAGCTCGGGAGCCTCGACGCCGGCGAGGTCGCGCTCCATCACCAGCAGCCCGCGCGACGGGGCCCAGCCGAGCGCGGCGGCGAACCCCTGCGCGGCCGGCAGGTCCCCGAACGCCCAGACGCCGGGGTGCTGCTCTCCGGTCCCCGGGGAGCCCGGGAGGGACGAGCGGGCGTCACGAAGGGCTTCGACCAGCCCCCGCCCCACCCCGCGTCGCCGGTGCGCCGGATCGACCACGAGCTGTGCGGTGCCGTAGTCCGGCTGCCACTGCAGGTAGCCGACCAGCGTGCCGTCGTCGTGGTGGAGCAGGTGGCGCGCGGAGTCGTCCCGGAGCGCGAAGCGGGCCTCCTCGTTGAGCGGGTCGGCGCCGTCGGTCGCGGCCGCGCGGGCTGCCAGTGCCCGCACGTCCTCAGCCTGGGCAGGGGAGAGCCGGGAGATCCACACGTGCTCAGGCTAACCGGCGTCCGGGGATCCCGCGGACGGTGCCCGGTGCGAAGATGGGGCATGGCCGCCGATCCCCGGCGGTACACCGCCGAGCCGGCTCCCGGGGCGTCCGAGACCTCTTCGGCCTCCGCGTAGCCTTGCCGGGTGGCAGGGATCGACACCACGGACGACGGCGTCTGGCAGCGGGTGTACCTGGCGTTGCTCGGCTACGCGCTGCTGGCGATCGGTCTGCTGGCGCAGTTGGTCGGCGAGGCGCTGGGCGGACTCGTCGCCCGGCAGTGGTCCCCATGGCTGCTGCTGGCCGGACTCGTGGCCGTCGCGGGGGCAGTGGTCGGCGGGCGGTTTGCGAGGTTCATCCAGCTCGGGCTCGGCGGGCTGCTCGTCATCGTGGCGTTGGGCACCTGGGCACAGACCGTGTTCGTCCCGCTCGATGGCGCGGCGTTGCCCCTCCTCGTCGTGGCGCTCACCGGCGTGGCCGCGCTCTGGATGGGCCGGCGTCCGGCGCCGACCGGCGCAGCGGCTGGTGTTCCCCGCGAGCGGTGGTGGCGGCGGCGCTGGTGGGTCGTGGTCGTTGCGTTCGGCTTCCCGTTCGCCTTCGGAGCCTCCGCGGCGTTCCTGACCGTTGTCGGCGGCGGTGCGCCGGCTGGCTGCGACGAGGCCGGGGGCAGGGTCCTGCAGGCTGAGGCGAGCGCCCTGTCCGAGCAGATCCCCGGCCTCGTCCTGGGGGAGATGGGCGGCTGCGACTCCGGCGATGCCGCCTGGATCGACTGGGAACACGACTCGCTGCCCGCGATGCGCGCGTCGGCGCTGGCCGGCGACTGCCGGGAGCACAGCTTCGACGAGGGGGACGGGCCGGAGAGCTACCTGGTCTGTGGCGACGGCCTCCACCGGATCTCGGTGTACTTCGACTCCGACCGGTCCGACGGGCCCGGTTCGGGCTCGATCTCGCTCGGGGACGGCTGACTCAGACCGCCAGGGCGAAGAACATCGGGCTGAAGTAGGGCACCAGCCAGACCAGCCAGACGAAGATGCTGAACCGGTGGAAGCTGCGCAGGGCGGCCTCGTCGCCGCGGACCAGCACCACCAGGGCCCAGACCGCGTGCACGAACATCAGCAGGATGGCGATCACGCCGGAGACGCCGTGCACGTCGGCGGTGAGCCCGCCGGCGAACTCGAGCATCATGCTGGTGCCGATCGTGTCGCAGGCCAGGCCGAGCACGAAGAAGGCGAGGTTCCACCACTTCAGGCGGCCGACGATCCGCTCCCCCCACACCCCGACCGAGTAGAAGACCAGCGCCGCGGTGATGAAGGTGCCGGCGAGGGGGTCCACGGTCAGCGCCGGGCGCTGGACGCGTCCGGGGAGAACCGGTAGCCCACGTTGCGCACGGTGCCGATCAGCGACTCGTGCTCGGGGCCCAGCTTCGCGCGCAGGCGCCGGACGTGCACGTCGACGGTGCGGGTGCCCCCGTAGTAGTCGTAGCCCCACACGTCGGCAAGGAGGTGCTCCCGGCTGAACACCCGTCCGGGATGCTGCACGAGGTACTTCAACAGCTCGAACTCGGTGTAGGTGAGGTCGAGCGCCTCACCGTCCAGCATCACCGAGTAGGCCTGGTCGTCGATCACGATGCCGCCCGCGGAGATCAGGCCGTCGCTCGACGCGGCGGAGATCAGCAGCCGGATCCGGGCCTCGAACTCGGCCGGGCCCGCGGTGTCGAGCACCACGTCGGAGAGCCCCCAGTCGGACGCGACCGCGGCCAGCCCGCTCTCGGTCAGCACGAGCAGCAGCGGCACGGTGGAGCCGGAGGACTGGAACAGCCGTGCCATCATCCGCGCACCGGCCAGGTCGGCGCGCCCGTCCAGCACGACGAGGTCGCTGCGCGCCGACTCGGTCAGCGCCTGGGTGTCGGCAGCCACCCCCTGGATCTCGTGGGAGAGCAGGGCCAGCACCGGCAGCGAGCGCTCCGCAGGGGTGCCGCCGGCGACCTCGTTGCTGACCAGCAGCAATTGCGCCATGCCCACCTCCTGAACGCACGTCTCGACCAATGACCAGCGACAACTCTAGTGATTCGCCGGCTCCGGTCGGTACTCGGGCCTCCCGGGGGCCGCTCAGGGGTCCAGGTCGAGCACGAGTGTCACCGGTCCGTCGTTGACCAGTGTCACCTCCATGTGGGCACCGAAGCGCCCCGTCTCGACCTGTGCGCCACGGCGTCGCAGGGCCGCCACGTAGGCCTCGACGAGCGGCTCGCTGACCGGGCCCGGCGCGGCGGCGCTCCACGAGGGACGCCGGCCCTTGCGGGTGTCGGCGTAGAGCGTGAACTGGCTGACCACCAGCAGCGGAGCCCCCGCGTCCGCGCAACTGCGCTCGCCGTCGAGGATGCGCAGCTGCCAGGTCTTGTCGGCGAGCCGGTCGGCGACGGCCGCGGTGTCGCCGTGGGTGACGCCGAGCAGCACGAGCAGGCCGGGTTCGGTGATGGCGCCGACCACCTCGCCGTCGACGGTCACGTCCGCTCGTCGCACCCGCTGCACCACCGCCCGCATGGGCTCATCCAAGCACGGCGGCGACTCACTCCGGCTGGAGGGTGCGGGCGCGGGACGCGAGCGCGTACGTCCAGCAGGTCGCCGCGACGGCGGCGACCGCGGCAGCGATGCCACCGGTGAGTACCGCGAAGACCACCGCCCGACCGCCGATCCCGGGCCCGCCGGCCGCCACGACCCGGGCCACGGCCCCGACCAGCCCCGCGGCGACGGCCAGCCACGGCAGCACCCGGGCCAGGGTGGGCGCGGGCCTCGCGGACGGCTCCGCGGCCGGGCGGCGGTATGCCACCCAGGCGATCGCGAGCAGGCCGAGGGCGCTGCTGGCGTACTGCGCGTACTGGTAGCCCGGCAACGGTCCGAGCGGGCTGGGATAGGTGGCGGCGAGGAACGCCAGGTGGGTGGCGCCGTAGCGTCCCGGGTGCGTGAACGCGTCCCAGCCCACGTGGGTCGCCGCGCCGACGGCGAGGGCCAGGCCGACCGCCCACCACGGCGACACAGTCCGGGCCGGTGCCCAGCGGGCGCGGACGAACGTCGGCGAGAGGTCGTGCAGCGGTCGTGCGACCGAACGCCACAGGCCCCACAACGCCAGGCCGAACACCACGTCGACGGTCACCACACCGGGCAGCGTGTGCGTCCAGCCGCCCAGGTCGGCCAGCGGGGGCAGGAAGTACGGCAGGTCGGGACTCATGCTCCCGGCGGCGAGCGCCGCGAACGGCAGCGCCCGGGCCCGGCCGTGGCGCAGCGGCAGCACCGCAGCGACGTGGGCGGGCGTGAAGGGCACGTCCCCACGGTAGGCGGGCCGGACAACCCGCCGGATCCCTCGGCGGGCGGCGTCGGCACGCCGGGAATGGGCTCGGGACCGGTCCGGTTATGCTCGACGGGTGCTGACCCCGCTCTCGGTGACCGGCGTGGTGGTGTTCACCGCCTGCCTGGTGCTCGCCGTGCTCGCCGGGCTCGGCATCGTGACGTTGCTGCGCGGCAGCCGAGGGGAGTGAGATGGCGTTCGAGATCCCGGCCGACCTCAACCCGGCCCTGGTGGGGCTGGCCTGGCTGCGCGGCCGGTGGGAGGGCACCGGCTACCGGCAGTGGCCCGGACTGGAGAAGCACAGCTACGCGCTGCAGGTCGACTTCGCCGACAACGGCGAGGATTACCTGCACTACCTGTGCCAGGCGTTCGAGACCGACGAGGACGGGGCTCCGACGAAGCCGCTGTTCATGGAGACCGGCTTCTGGCGTCCGCTCGCCGACGGCACCGTCGACGTGATGATGTGCAGCCCCGACGGCTTCGCCGAGATCTGGTTCGGCAAGGTGCAGCCCGGCCGCCTCGACCTGATCACCGACGCGGTCGCGCGGACGAAGGACGCGAAGGTGTCCTACACCGCGGGCCGCCGGCTCTACGGCAACGTCGAGGGACGGCTGCTGTTCTCCTTCGACCGGGCCACCGAGGACGAGGAACTGCAGCCCTACCT
>JBDHZJ010000041.1:0-10804 GCA_039811825.1 Propionicimonas sp. | reverse complement strand
CGATGAGATGTGTGGCTGGTGAGTGTCCTCTGGAGACGCTAGCAGTTGGCCCGACCATTGCGGCACCGCTTCCAGACGCTGCCCGCGGGCCGCGGGAATTGGTGCACGGAGGTGGGCCTCGTGCGGGATCCTGACCGGCGGTCGCGGGGCCCAACCGCTATCCTTACGGGCACGGGGGAGCGCTCCGGCCTGCGGTCAGCGCCGCCGGGTGGTCCTCCCGTGCAGGCGACGACCAGGAGCTGTGATGCTGCGAGCGGGACGGGCACGGACGCACCAGAGGCGCACCGGCCGCAAGGGTGCCGCCGGGCTGACCGCCATCGCGCTGGTGGCGACGAGCTTCTCCCTCGCCGCGCCGTCCGCCGCCGCCGACGGCTCCGACCTGCGCGTCCCGCTGCCGCAGACCATCTCCACGCCGCAGGTCGCGGCAGCGTCCGGCGACCTGACCGTGCTCGACCTGGGCACGGGGGCGCTGCCGAACCTCGTCGTCGCCGCCCCGGACGGCACCACCACCCCACTGGACGTGCCGTGGCTGGCGGACGGCGGGATCACCGACTCCCGCGGCGGCACCCTCGTCGCCGCCGAACCCGGCTTCGACGACACCGGCGACTACACCGACGTCTTCCTCACCGACCTCGCCGGCGGCACCACCGCGGAGCCGGTCCGGCTGCCGGGCAGCGGTTTCGAGGCCGCTGACCCGCAGACCGCGGTGTACAGCGACACCGGCGGCTACCACGCCCGGGAACTCGGCAGCGCGACCACCCACGACCTCGAGTACACGGCGCCGACCTCCGGCGACCCGTACGTGCAGGTGGGGCTGGCCGGCCAGGACGTCGCCCTGTTCACCGCGCTCGGCTACACCGCGAGCGGGCGCCCCGCCGAGGGTGCCCTCGACGTGGTGCCGCTGAGTGGCGATGCGCCCACGCTCGGCCGGGTCGCGGTGACGGGCCTGATGGACGCGATCCTGCGCGACGGCCAGGTGGTCTACGTCACGGCCACCAGCACCAACCTCAGCCTGTGCTTCCGCTCAACCGCGGACGCCACGGCGTGGGCGGCGCCGCCGGCGTGCATCGACTCGAAGGCCCCGGGCAGCGCCGACCAGCGCGACGCCTGGACGACGATCCACGCCGGCGCCGGCTGGCTGTACTGGTCGCTGTCGTCCGGCACGGGCACCACCGACTACCTCGTCGAGGGCACCGACTCCCCCGAGGCCCTGGTGCCGGTGAAGGCCGACGACGCCACCACGCTCTACCCGGCGGGCGACGCGACGCACCTGCTGGCCACCGTCGGTGAGGGCGCGGACGGCTACGTCGGCACCGTCGGGGCCAACGGGATGATCACCGAGCAGTACGGCTACCCGGGCGTCAGCACCACTGTCGACGTGCTCGAGCTCACACCCGACCGCGTCACCGGGCTCGACGAGCGGCCGGAGGCCGGCGGTTCCGATCTCCAGGCGTGGCAGCGTACGGTCTTCCCGTCCGCGATCGGCGAGGAGGAACGGCCGTTCCCCCGGGCCCTCGACGTGGGCACCTCCGGGGCGCGGACCCTGCTGGACGACGGCTCCAAGCTGCGCCTGTACGACCGTGGCAACCTGGTCCGCACCCTCGCGAAGAGCAAGTACGGCTCGCTGCCCGGCCTGATCAGCGGCCCGTACTACCCGGCGTACACGCTGTCCTACGTGCAGGCGCTGCGGGTGGACGGCAAGGAACTGCGGAAGGCGACGATCCGGGGCCTGTTCGGCTCGCTGATCCTGATGCGCACCAACGCGTCCCTGGGTCGCTACGACGTGTACGACCTGGTCACGAAGGAGTACACGCGGGTCAACGTGCCGGTGAAGTACCGCCTGCAGGGGTTCAGCCTCGGCGGGCTGTGGGGCGACTGGGCCTTCGGCTACACCTTCGACTCCAACTTCGTGCCCTACACGCTGGCGATCAACTACCGCACCGACCAGGTGTACGAGCGCTACGGCCTGCCCGTCGACTACGGCGACAGCTTCGTGGCCATCCAGTACTACGACGACAACGACGACCTGGCCCTCGAGGTGTGGAACCCGGCCACGCAGGCCACCGAGAGCATCCCGGACCTCGACTGGGGTGCGGTGGTCTCCGACGGCACCGCCCGGCTGGCCTACTCCACCGCGACCGAGCTGGTCGTGCGCACGCTGGACGTGGCGCCCGCCTCCCCGCCGCGCCTGCTCGGTGTGATCGCCCCCGCCAGCGTGAACCTGATCACCAGCACCCGCTCCTGGAAGCCGGAGTTCGACACCACGAAGGCGCTGGACGCGGGCACCGTGACCATCAGCAACGCCGCCGGAGAGGTCGTGCGCACGTTCGACCTGGACGCGAGCGAGGACGGCTCGATCCGCGACGTCGTCTGGGACGGCACCGACGAGGCCGGCCTCGACGTGGCGACCGGCACCTACACCTGGCAGCTGGTCGTGCCCGCCGCGGACGGCAGCGGCAACGTGACCCGGGTCGACGGCGGCTCCGACTTCGGCGACCCCGCGGAGGGAACCGACGGGGTGCAGGGCTCCATCGCCGTGATCAAGGCCTACCTGGGTACGGTCAGCGGCTCCACCCCGAAGGTCTCGGACTCCACGCCGACCGTCGGCCAGACCCTGACCGCGAACACCGGCACCTGGTCGCCGACAGACGTGGCGACGAGCTGCCAGTGGCGACGCACCACGGGCGCGGGCACCGCGGCCATCGACGGCGCGACCGAGTGCCGCTACAAGGTCGACCCCGCCGACGTGGGGGCGAAGCTGAGCGTGGCGGTCACGGGCGTGGCGGACGGCTGGCGGACGACCACGAAGACATCCTCGCTGACCTCCACGGTGAAGAAGGCCAGCTTCACCCAGAAGCCGACCCCCGTGATCGACGACACCACCCCGACGGTGGGGGACGTCCTGACCGCGACGCCGGGCAAGTGGGAGCCGGCCCCGGTCGGCCTGACCTACAAGTGGTACAAGGTCAAGAAGAAGAAGACGAAGCTGGTCAGCCCGGCCAGCGCCGACCCGACCTACCAGGTGCAGGCCGGCGACGTCGGCTACCAGCTCCGGGTGAAGGTCACCGGCACCAAGGACGGCTACAACACCGCGTCCCGGTACTCGAAACTCACCGCCAAGGTGCCCAGGCCCTGACCATCCGGCCCGCCGCGCAGTAGCCCGTACGGGGACTTTCGAGCGCCCGCGGCGCCTCGCTAGCCTCGCCTGCGGGGGGAATCGCACGCCGATATCCGACAACCGACCCCGATCCCGGGTCGATCGAGGAGCGACGATGCGAGCTTTCGCGTATCACCGTGCGGTGGCGGCCACCGGTGTGGCTGCGCTCTGCGCGGGCCTGCTGCCGGCGTCCCCGGCTGCTGCGGCCACTGTTCCTGACTGGCGTGCGCCACTCACCGAGGCCGCCGTGCAGACCGACCTGGTTGCCGCGTCCGGGGAGTCCGTCCTGGCGTTCGCCGGCGGCACCTACCGGCTCTCGACCGACTTCGGCGCGACGTGGCGAACCGTCGCGCCCGCGCTCAGCGGCGCCTCCGGCGTCGACCATCCCGACCAGGTCGCGGACGGCGTCGCGACGTTCCGCGTCTGGCCGGACCGGGGCGTCGTGGTCGATCTCGGCACCGGCACCTCGCGCGACGTCGACCTGTCCGGCGTGGACGGGGAACTCGTCGCGCTCACCAGCACCCACGTCCTGGTCCAGACCGGTGACCAAATCGTGCTCAGCGGCCTGGGCGCCGACCTCGTCGCAGCGACGCCCGCCGTCCCCGAGTGGGCCGACCTGCCGGCGGCGCCCGCCCGCACCCGGTCCACCACCGACCGCTGGACGCTCGATGCCGGCTACGCGTACCACCTGCGCGGCTACCGCGGCGGTGGCCGGGCCGATCTCGCCACGGACGTCGACCCGGTGACACTGGACGGCAGCGCGGGCCCGGCGGCGTTCCGCGTTCCGGGCGAGGTGTTGTTCGCGCACCCGCTCGGGTCCGGCGGCCTCGAGTACACCTACCGGACCGCGTCCTCGCTGCGACGCTGCGTCCGCGACCTCACCGCCTCCACCTCGGCGTGCCGCACGCTCGCGGCCACCGGCCGCAACACCCGGGTGTACGCCGAGCGGATGGGCGACGTGCTCGTCGCCACGGTCGGCGCGCGGCTCTACACCTGCGTAGGGGATGCCGCCTGCCGGCTCGGCCGGGTACGCCTGCCGAAGCGGCTGTCGGTCCTCAGCACGGCCCACCCGATCGGCGACCCGGTCGAACCCCTGCTCTCCCTCGGCACTTCCGGCGGCGGCCCGCTGTACTCGGTGACGGCAGGGCGCAGGCTGGTGCTGCGCTCGACCGCGCTCACCGCGCCGGTGGTACCGGCCATGCTCGGCCTGGCCGCCAACCAGGTGGTCGGCATGGACGCCCGCCCGGGCGCCTCCGGCTTCACCGCGTGGCAGCGGCCCCTGGACGCGTCCGGGATCGGCCCCGAGACGGTGCTCGGAACCCGCGTCACCGACGTCGCGGCCTCCGCGGCGCGCGCGGCCACCAACGGCCGCGCGGGGCTGGTGCTCTACGACGACGGCCGGACGTCCGACCGGGCCCGCCGGTCCGGCACGCTGGGCAGCCTCAGCGGACCGTACCCGCTGGTGTCCACCACGAAGGCATCCTGGGTGGGGGCGCCGCTGGCGGACCTGAAGAGGGTCTCCGGCGCGGTCGCCGACAACTTCGGCAGCCGGCTGCTGTCGACCTCCGACGACGGCACCGCGCTGGTGGTCACCGACCTGGCCGACGCCGGGTTCCGCGCCGAGGTGCCGCTGCCGGACGACCTCGGCCCGAACACGGTGCTGGTCTCGGCACAGCTGTGGGGCGACCGGGTCGGCGCCACCTTCCTCAGCTACCGGATCGCCGGGCAGGCGTTCGAGATCGCCCTGTCCGCACGGGTGGCCCGGATCGCGGGTGGCCCCGACTGGAGCGACCCCGTCGACGGGGCGCTCACCGATCTGGGCGACGGGCTCGCCGTGATCTGCGACCTGGTCGGCGACGACTACACCGCGCGGGCCTGGAACCTCGCCACCGGGGAGTTGTCGGCCCTGCCCGGCGCCGCCCGGTACAGCTACCCGGCCGTCGACGCCGGCCGGATCGCGTACGCGACCGACTCCGAACTCGTCGTGCGCCAGATCGCCGGGACCGGTACCTCCGCCCCGCGCGTGCTCGGCACCGTCGCCCCGTCCGGCTGCAACGCGTGGGCCTGCGCCTGGTCGCTGGAGGTGGACGCCACCAAGCCGTTCGCCGACGGTCAACTGGTGGTCCGGGACGCCGAGGGCCGGGCCGTCCGGGTGCTGCCGACCGCTGCCGCGACCGACGGGTCGCTGCGTGGCGTCACCTGGGACGGGAAGTCCGACGACGGCAGCTACGTCCCGGCCGGCGCCTACACCTGGGAGCTCTCCGCGGCCGCGGCCGACGGCTCGGGCGCGCTGCGCGCGATCGACGGCAGCGGCACACCCGGTGGCACGATCACGGTCACGCAGCGCCGGCTCGGCCGCGCCTCGCTGGGCACGGTCCGGATCTCCGACACCACGCCCACCGTCGGCCAGGAACTGACCGCGACCGTGCGGGTGCGTCCGGCCGACGCGAGCCTCACCTACACCTGGTATGCCGGCTCGTCCGTGGTGGCGACCGGCACCGGCGCCGATGCGGCGACCTACCAGGTGCAGCCCGCCGACGCCGGGGCGCGGCTGCGCGTCGTGGTCACCGCGCAGCGGGAGGGCTACGACCCGGCCACCCGCTCGTCGGGACGGACGCGTTCCATCCCCACCGCTGCCTGAGGAGCGGGCTGTCGTGTTCCGTCCCCTCGGGCCCTGAGGAGCGGGCGGTGAGGAACGGGCTGTCGTGTTCCATCCCCCTCGGTCCCTGAGGAGCGGGCGGTGAGGAACGAACCGCCCGCGTCACGAAGGGCGCCTGACCCCGCTCACCCGCAGGTCAGGCGGGGGCCCCCGGTGAGGGTGTCCGGCCGGGCCGCGGAGGCCGGCCCGGAGTAGGTGACCCGCTCGCCGGGCAGTTCCGCGTAGCGCACTCCCGCTTCGGTGCCGGTCACGACCCCGTCCCCCCGTTTCAGGGCGGCGAAGGTGGGTCGCCACGGCAGTTGCGCGTCGAGGTCGAACCCGTCCGGCGGGTCGGTCAGGTCGACCGTCCAGCCGATGGCCACGGCGGAGCCGCCACTGCTGCCGTAGCGGACGGCGAAGCCGGGCCAGCTGTGCACGACCGTCGCCAGCGGCGTCCGTTCGGTCTCGGAGGTGCACAGCTCGGGCTGGCCGACCTTCGCCTTGCCGAGCCGCTTCGCGATCAGCGGGTCGACCGTGGCGGCCGGCGCCTTGCCGAGCGGCAGGTTGCCGATGGCGGTGCCGCTGAGCACCACCACCGCGGGCAGCGCCGGGGGCTGGCCACCCGTGGTCGGCGTCGCTGACCCGCTCGGGGAAGCCGTGGGGGTACCGGTCGCCGACGCCGTGGTGGTGTCCGGAGCCGCCGTGGCGGCGCCCGGTGTCGCGGCCGGTTCCGGGGCCGGCCCCGTGCAGGCCGCGAGCGACAGCAGGCCGGTGAGGGCCAGCGCGGCGAGTCGAGCGGTCACGGTTCCTCCAGCGACGTCCCGGACGCCCCGGGAACGGCCTCCACGGTAGTCGCCGACGGTGGTGCGGCGCGGGATCACCGGCCGCAGGGTGTACGACTTCGCGTACGACCTCCGCGCGCGTTCGTGTTCCCGCCGTCGGCGCTGCTACCTTTCGCACAGCTGGTTCACTGCTACCAGCAATTACGTAGAAAGCCGGACAACAGAATGTCGATCGTGGGGGAGCGCCGCGCGGCGCATCGATGGACGGCCGGGCTCGCCGGTCTCGCACTGGTCATCGGTACCGGGCTGGCGTCCGCGCCGGTCGCCCGGGCCGACGGCGGCGACCTGGTCGCACCGCTCCCACAGGGCCCGGTGGGCGCCCTCGTGGACGGGGTGTGGGACGACGTGCTGCTCGCCCAGGGTGATGCCGGCTGGTACCTGAGCGGTGACCACGGCGCGAGCTGGTCGGTGCTCGGTTCGGACACCACCACGGTCAGTGGGTACGCGTGGCTGGACTACCTGGACGACTCACAGGCCGCGTTCAGCGAGACCGGCCTCGGGGACGACAACTCCGACTCGATGGTCTGGGTCGCCGACACCAGCGACCCGACCGCGGTCACGGCGTACTCGCTGCCGGGCCAGGACGTCGCGGCGGCGAACGCGACCACGGCGGTGGTGGACGACCACGGCGGCGTCGCCACGGCGGTCGACCTCGGCACCGGCACGGCCGTGCCCCTGCAGACCGAGCTCGACCTGCAGGACTGGGCGTTCTGGACGGTCGGGGCCGACGAGGCGATCGCGGTCGTCTCGACCTGGGCGAACGCGTTCCTCCCGAGCGCGAGCACGATCGACCGCGTCCCGCTGGACGGTGCCGGCGCAGGCGAGGCCCCGTTCGTGGTGACCGGTGGCGTGGCCTGGTCCGGGTTCACCGCCGACGGCGGCATCGACTACATCACCCTGCACAAGACGAAGGGCGCGACCACCTACCAGTTCGACTACTGCACGCGGGCGCCGGCGGTGACCGCGTCGACCTGCGGCGTGCTGAAGGCGGGCATCGCGAAGTCCGCTGCGATCATGGCCCAGGCCTGGAAGGTCGGGAACTTCGCCCAGGTGCAGGTCGGCAAGTACCTCTACGCGACCGAGCTGGTGCGCAGTGCGAAGACCGGCCGGTACCCGGCGATGGTGAAGGTGACCGGCGTCGCCCCCGACCAGGGTGACCTCACCCGCACGCAGTTCGCCCGCCTGGGCACCGGCAGCCGTCCGGTCGTGACCGACACCACGTCCGGCACCGGTGGGGTGTTCGAGGTGGCCGCGTCCGGCCGGGCCACCCGGTTCTCCGAGGGCCCCACCGGGCCGATGGTTCCCGAACTGCTCTCGCTCACGGCGACCCGGGCGACCGGGCTCGACGACCGCGGCTCGCTGTACACCGCCTGGGAGCGCGGCCTCGGCTCCTTCGCCGAGGAGGAGGTGCTGTCCTCCCGCGCCGACGACGTGCTCGCCTCGGTGGGCCGGACGGCGCTGAACACGACCTCCGGGCTGGTGCTCTCCGACCACGGCGTCCAGACCGCCAGGCTCAGCCGCTGGCGCATCCTGGGCGAGCTGAGCGGGCCGTACCTGGTCGGGATCGCCGGCGGGAAGTCGCTGATGCCCAGCATGCTGGCCGGCTCCACCAAGGTGGCGTTCCCCCGCTACGAGTACCCGCTCGCCGTCTTCGGCAGCACCGTCGCCGTGCTCGGTTGGGGTACGACTTCGTGGCAGGTGAAGGTCTACGACGTGGGCAGCGGTGCGCTGGTGCGGCTCGGCACCGTCCAGATCGATGACCTCCAGGAACTCACGGGCCTGTCGCTGTGGGGCGACGACGTGGCCGTGTCGGGCTACACCGACGGCGACGGCGAACACGCCCTGGGCCGGATCACGAACTTCCGCACCGGAGCCACGGTCTGGGAACGCGCGTCCGATGACGGCCTGGTGGTCGCCGCGCTCGGCGACGGGGTCGCGGTGCTCGGACTGGGCGAGGAGGAGGCCCCGCAGCTGCTCGACCCGGCCACCGGGGACACCACCTCGCTGCCCGCCGTCACCGGCTGGGCCAGGCCTGCGCTCGACGGCGCGAACCACGTCCTGTACGCGACCGCGACCGACCTCGTGGTGCACGAGATCCCGTTCGCCGGCGCGTCCGACCCGAGGGCGCTGTGGACGTCCGCCCCGGCCACCTTCAACTCGTGGGCGGGGGAGTCGTCCCCGTGGCGGGTCTCGGTCGATGCGACCAAGGCGCTGGCGAACGGCACGCTGGAGATCGAGGGCACCGGGGCCCTGGCGGGCACGTCGGTGAGCCTGCCGGTCGAACTCGGCTCCGCCGACGGGTCGCTGCGGCTGGACTGGGACGGCACCATCGGCGACGCGCTCGCCCCGGCCGGCACCTACACCTGGCACCTGACCGGGTTCAGCGGCCTGAAGGCCGTCGACGGCACCGGCACGGTGGGCGGCACCCTGACGGTCACCAACAAGCTGGTGGCCTACCCGCAGGCCGTCCCGACGATCGACGTGACGAAGCCGGTCACCGACGCCGTCCTGACTGCGGAGCCGGGCAACCATCCCGGCGACGCCACCGTCGGCTACCAGTGGTACCGCGGCACCACGGCGATCAAGGGCGCGACCGCGCAGACCTACCCGGTGCAGCCTGCCGACGTGGGCAAGACGATCAAGGTGAAGGTGTCGTTCTCCGGATCGACCCACTACCTGGCCACGGCGAAGTACTCGAAGGCGACCGCGAGGGTCAAGAAGGCGGCCCTGGCCCGGGGCACCGTGGCGCTCGGCGCCGATGCGCCCCAGGTGGACGTGCCGTTCGCGGTCGCCGCGGACGGCTGGGGCCCCGAGCCGCTGAAGCTCGCCTACCGCTGGTACCGGGTGAGCGCGAAGGGCCGGTCGACGGCGATCACCGGGGCCACCGGGGCGACCTACGTGCCGGCCGGCTCGGTCGCGGGCTACCGGCTGAAGGTGGCCGTCACGGCGTCGCGTCCCGGCTACACCACGGTGCGGGTCACCTCTCCGGTGTCCACCGCCGTGCTGGCCGGCAGCTACCAGGTCGTCCCGACCCCGACGATCAGCGGGACGGCGCAGGTGGGCGCGACCCTCACCGCCGACCCCGGCACCTACCTGGGCGCGGCCGGGGACCCGGTGCGACCATCGCTGCGCTACCAGTGGTACCGGGTCACCGACACCGGTGACGTGGCGATCCGGGACGCGACCAGGGCCACCTACAAGGCGGTCGCGGCGGACGCCGGCCTCACGCTGAAGGTGCGGGTCGTCGCGAAGCGGTCGAGCTACCCGACCCAGACGACCTGGAGCGATCCGACCGACCCGGTGGTGCTGGGCGGCTGACCGGCGGCATCCGCGGCGAGCCGCCGGTCCGGACGCCCGCCGGGCACGGGCTAGTCTGGCGGCCATGCGCCTGATCCTCGTCCGCCACGGCAGAACCACGTCGAACGTCGGGCTGGTGCTCGACACGGCGGCGCCCGGTGCCGACCTGGACGAGGCCGGCCGCGCGCAGGCGGAGGCGCTGGTGGAGCGGCTCGCCGGGTTCCCGGTCGAGGCGATCTTCACATCCAACCTGGTCCGCACGCAGCAGACCGCCACCCCGTTCGCGCGGGCCCGCGGCCTGGAGTTCACGGTGCTGCCCGGGCTGCGGGAGATCTCGGCGGGCGACGACGAGATGTCCGCGGACGCCACCCGCTACGTCGGCACGCTGATCAAGTGGCACTCCGGCGACCTCTCCGCCCGCATTCCCGGTGGCGAGGACGCGGCCGAGTTCTTCGCCCGCTACGACGGGGCGATCGACGAGGTCGTGGCGTCCGGCCACCCGGTGGCGATGGTGGTCAGCCACGGCGCGGCGCTGCGCAGCTGGGCGACCGCGCGCGTGCCGGGCTTCACCGACGCGCTGGGCAAGGGCCACCTGGACAACACCGGCATCATCGTCGTCGACGGCTCTCCCGAGACCGGCTGGCAGCTGTTCGAGCTGGACGGCGTGCGCACCTGGTGGATGCCCGAGGACGCCGAGCAGGGCGACCCGGGCCCCGGCGACGACGCCTGACCACGCGCAAAGTGGCCCGTAGAGGCCGTAGTCGGCCGATAGTGGCCACTTTGCTGACGAGCTAGCGGAAGATGACCGTCCGGCCGCCGTCCAGCAGGACGCGGTGCTCGGCGAACAGCTTGACCGCCTCGGTCAGCGTC
>JBDHZJ010000040.1:0-10814 GCA_039811825.1 Propionicimonas sp. | reverse complement strand
CCGCTGGGGGAGAGCGACATCACCCACCTGCCCGAGGACAAGGTGACCCTGCTGGAGGTGCCGGCGCTGGCGATCTCGTCCACCGCCTGCCGCGAACGGGTCGCCCAGGGCCTGCCGATCTGGTACCTCGTGCCGGACGGTATCGTCCAGTACATCGCCAAACGCGGACTGTACCGACCCAGAGGAGCCCAGTGACCGCTACCGAGAACGCTGTCGAGATCGCCCGTACCGCCGCCAGGGCAGCCGTCGCGAAGCTCGCCAAGAACCCGGTGGCCTTCGACGTCTCCGACCGGCTCGCGATCACCGACGTGTTCCTGATCGTGGCCGCGAACAACGAGCGCCAGGTCGGCGCCGTCGTGGACGCGGTGGAGGAGGCCCTGCTGAAGGACGGTGTGAAGGCCGTCCGCCGCGAGGGCGACCGGGAGAACCGCTGGGTGCTGCTGGACTTCCTCGACACCGTCGTGCACGTGCAACACTCCGAGGAGCGTGAGCTGTACTCGCTGGAGCGGCTGTGGAAGGACTGCCCGCGGCTCGACCTGGGCGATCTCGAGCCGCCGGCGCAGGCATGAGCGCTGCCCGCGTCGTGCTGCTGCGGCACGGCGTCACCGACTGGAACGACGGCGGACGCTTCCAGGGCCAGGCCGACGTCCCGCTGAACGATGTGGGCCGCGCCCAGGCGGCGGCCGTCGCCGAGGTGCTGGCGGGCCAGGGGATCAACCGCGTCTATGCCTCCGACCTCGGCCGGGCGCAGGAGACGGCCCGGATCGTGGCTGCGCGCTGCGGGCTGCCGGTGACCACCGACCCGCGTCTGCAGGAGGTGAACGTCGGCTCGTGGTCCGGCCAGAGCATGGACGAGATCGGCGCCGCGGTGCCCGACTTCTGGCCCGCGTTGCGCGAGGGGCGCGACTTCCGCCGCTCCCCGGAGGGCGAGACCGCCACCGAGGCGGGGCAGCGGGTCGCCCTGGCGCTGCTCGAGGTCGCCGAGGCCGCCGCGGACGGCGAGGTGCTGCTGGCCGTCGGCCACGGCCTGTCGCTGCGGGTCGGGGCGCTGCTGCTGATGGGCCTGGACTACTCCTACGCCCGGCTGTTCCGCGGCCTGCTGAACTGCCACTGGACCGTGCTGGAACCCGGCGGTGAGCACTGGCGGATGCAGGGCTACAACCTGGGCGTGTCGTGATCCGGGTCGCCCTGCTGGCCTATGACGACGTCGAGGCACTCGACTTCGCCGGCCCGTTCGAGGTGTTCACCACGGCCAGCCGGGTGCACGCCCGCGCGACGCCGGGGGAGCCGCTGTTCGACGTGGTGCCGGTCGCGGCCGCCACAGGCCCGGTGCGGGCGCGGGCCGGGCTGGTGATCGTGCCCGAGGCCACGATCGCCGACGCCGGAGGGTTCGACCTGCTGGTCGTACCCGGCGGCGTCGTCGATGCCGTGCGTACCGACCGCGCCGTGCTCGACTGGCTGGCCGCCACCCATCAGGCTGCCCGGCTGACCGCGTCGGTCTGCACGGGGGCGTTCCTGCTGGCCGAGGCCGGCATCGTCGCCTCGGGTCCGGTGACCACGCACTGGGAGGACCTCGGCGAGCTCGCGTCCGCGTTCCCCGCGCTGGACGTGCTGCCCGACCGTCGCTGGGTGCAGCAGGGCAGGGTGTTCACCTCCGCAGGGATCAGCGCGGGGATCGACCTCAGCCTGCACCTGGTCGAGGTGCTCGCCGGACGCGAACTCGCCGTCCGCACGGCCCGGCAGCTCGACTACCCGATGCCTCCGAACGCCTGAGTCAGGCGACGCCGAGCGCCGCGCCCGGCGTGAACCCGGGGAAGACCTGGCTGAGGTTGTCGTTGTTCAGCCGCTTGCTGACGATCTCCGAGAGCGCCTGGCGGTAGTCGGTGGTGATCGGCACGTCGCCGTCGGTGAGGTTGCCGGGGCTGAGCGTGTCGGGCATCGACCCGTACACCTTTCCGCCGTTGATGCCGCCGCCCATCAGGAACATCAGGTTGCCGTGGCCGTGGTCGGTGCCGCCGTCGCCGTTCACCTCGACCCGGCGTCCGAACTCGCTCATCGTGACCACGGTCACCGAGTTCCACCGGGAGCCGAGGTCGGTGCGGAACGCCGCGATGCCCTTCGCGAAGTCGCTGGCCAGGTTGGCGAACTGGCCGCCGCCCGGCGTGCCGATGTTCTGGTGCATGTCCCAGCCGCCGTAGTCGATACAGGCGACCTCCATGCCGAGGTCGGCCTTGGCCAGCCGGGCGATGTCCTTCAGACCCCGGCCCCAGTTGCTGTCGGGGTAGTCGGCGCCGTTGGCCGGGTTGTAGGTCTGCTCGCGGATCGTGTTCATGCTGGTCACCGCGTCGAGCGTGGCCTTCGCCTGGGTGGCGAGCTCGCCGCCGGCGTCGGCGTAGACGGTACCGAGGTCGCGCGCCAGCTTGTCCTTGTCGTTCCAGGCCGAGTTCAGCCGGAACGTGTCGACGCTGGACATCGCCAGCGACTGGTAGGCGTTGGTCGCCAGGGAGAGCACCACGCGGTCGCCGATGGTGATCGCGCGGAAGGTGCCCGAGGCCGTCGACGAGGACGCGATGTGGCGCCCGATCCAGCCCGAGCGGACGTTGGCCTTCGCCGCCCGCTCGCACAGGTCCTGGTCCTCGAAGTGGGACCGCTGCACGTCCGGGTGCCCCGAGCCGAGGACGACTGCGAGCTGGTTGTCGTTCCAGATGCCCTTCAGCGCGTTGAAGTTCTTGTTCATCACGTACTTCGACGTGAGCGAGAAGCCGGTGCTGTCACTCACCCGCGCGCTGCCGCGGAGGTTGTTGTAGTAGCTGTCGTCGGGCAGGCCGATGGCGGCGAGGCCGTCGAAGCCGCCGCGGAGGAACACACACACGAGCAGGTCGCGTCCGGTGTCGGCGGCGAAGGAGTAGCGCGGGGCGGAGGAGGCGGCGAGCAGTCCGCCGAGGCCGATCAGGGAGCCGCGGAACAGGCCGCGCCGCCCGACCCGGGGACCTCCGGGGGCGTGCGCGACCGCCGGGTCGTCGATCCGCTGGTTCGGCCGCAGGGTGGTGACCAGCTCGTTGGCCTGCGGCGGCGTGACCACGCGGGTGGTGCCGTCGACGGTGGCGAGCAGCCGGTTGTGCGACTCGTCGTGGTGGTGCAGGGGGGTGATCAGGTCCTCGTGCAGCAGCGCTTCGCCGCGGCGCAGGGACACGTCCAGCTCGGGAGTGGTCATCCGGGCGTCCTCTCAGCGGAGCTTGAAGTAGGGGGAGGCGAAGATGAAGTGCAACGCCGGGCCGAGGTTGTACCTGATCTGGTCGGAGGTCAGCGTCGTGCCCGTCCCGGTGCCCTTCAGCCTGGCGACCACGATGTCGAGGTGTTCGGCCGGCCAGGTGTAGCCGGTGAGGTCTCGGGTGAGCCGGGCGGCCACGGCCTCCGCCGTCTGGCCCTTCTTCACCTTGAGGGCCGTCTTCCAGGAGGAGTACTTCGAGGGCCACTCCTTGTCGTTGCCCCAGTTCACCTTGGCGTTCGCCGTGTACCAGTGCCCGAGCATGGCGGCGGCGGCCATCCAGTCGCCGGCCTGGTCCGGGTAGCCGTCCACCACCGGCCACATCCGGGGCTGGTGGTTCTCGAGGTAGAGCAGCCACTGCACGTTGCCGGTGATGCCCCACACGTTCTTCGCCTGGGTCGTCTGCGGCTTGATCGTCCGCGGCCGGCGCAGCTTGAGCATCGTGGCCATGGTCTCCTGCGGACGCCGCCACTTGGCCCCCACCGATTCGGCGAACTCGTCGCTGAGCAGCAGGGCGCGCATCACGGCGGCCAGGGAGGTGTCGTTGTCGAGGTACACCTGGGCGAGCCGCGCCACCAGGGCGTCGGACGGGTCGTCGCTGACGTAGCGGACCGCGAGTCGCCGGGCGATGTTGGTCGCGGTGGCCTCGTGGTGGGCGAGGTAGGACAGGTAGTCCTTGAGCGCTGCGGGTCCGTCCGCCGCGGTGGCGTTGGGGTGGCTGAACCCCATCACGGTGATCGCGCCGGAGTAGTGGGCGGACCCGTTGTACTTGTACACCCGCTTGCCCCAGTCGAAGCTGTGCCCGGTGAGCATCAGCGCGGACTGGCGCACGTCCGTCTCGTCGTAGTTGCCGACGCCCACGGTGTGCAGTTCGAGGAGTTCCCGGCCGAGGTTCTCGTTGGGGTTGTCCGCCGAGTTCACGTGGTTGTCGAGGTAGAGCAGCATCGCCGGGTGCCGGATCGCCTTGTACAGCATCGTGGAGTACTTGCCCAGCGCGTACTTGCGCAGGACGGCCCAGTCGAACCAGGCGACGAACTCGCTGGCCTTGCCGTCCGCGGAGATGTAGAGGTGGTCGGCCATCGTGTCGACCATCGACTCGTACAGGTAGCGCTTGGTGAACACCTGCCGGATGGTCCGGGAGATGCTCATCGCCTTGCCGGCCTTCCACGGCTGCTTGTGCGACGCCTTGTACACGCCCATGCCGGTCCTGGTGGCGTAGCTGAGGTACTTGTCGATCAGCTTGTTCGCCTTGGTGTCCTTGATCTTCTTCCAGTTCAGCTGCCGGTCGATCCACGCCGTGTAGCCGCGATCCTCGATGCCGGCCACGATGCCGGCGGTCGGTGCGGGGCAGACGCGGCGGGCGAGGTGCCAGGCCCTGGTGGACTGCAGGTCGAGGCCTGCGGCGAGGTCGGAGATCGTGGCCGGCAGCACCGGTGACAGTGGCCGGACCGGGGCGGCGGCGAAGGCCTGGGCGGCCTGTCCCACGGCCGAGACGGCCAGCCCGCCCGCGGCGGCGAGCCCGAGCGCAGCCCGGCGCGAGGTGCCCACGCGTTCTTCAGCAACGGGACGGGGTGCGGTGGGTGCAGTCATCGGACCACCTGGGGTGTCGAGGGACGGCCTGTGCCGGGTCGGCGCCAACCCTAACGGATCCTGAGAACAATGTTAAGGAAACTCACGGAATCGGTGTCCCCCATTCGGGTGACACGATCGACCCGGAGCGGAGCGACTTCCAGGCGACCCTGCACCGGGGTACACGCCCTAGCATGGAGGGGACGCCGGGGAGGTGGACGATGATCCAGGTGCAGCTCGCGAGTATCGCGGTGGACTCCCGCGGCCAGCCGGTGGTGGTGCTCGCGCCGATGGACGCCGAGCCGGGCGCGCGGCGGCTGCTGCCGATCTGGATCGGGTTGCCGGAGGCGAGCGCCATCATGCTCGCCGTGGAGGGCGCCCAGCCGGCGCGTCCCCAGACCTACGACCTGATGACCACGCTCCTGGAGCGGCTCGGTGGCGAGGTGGCCCAGGTGGTGGTGACCCGGCTGGAGGAGGGCACGTTCTACGCGGAGATCACGCTGGTCGCACCGTCCGGACCGGAGCTGATCGACGCCCGCCCGTCGGACTCGATCGCCCTCGCCGTCCGCACCGGAGCCCCGATCTTCGTCGCGGAGGCGGTGTTCGCCGAGGCCGGTATGCCGGATGCCGAGGCGGCCGGTGACGAGCAGACCCAGCTCGCCGAGTTCCACCAGTTCCTCGACGGCGTCGAGCCGGACGACTTCCGTGGCTGAACGACGATCGTCCCGCGCGGACGGTGTACGCACCTTCCCCACCCGCGAGCCCGAACCCGGGTGGGGCGTGCCTTCGCTGCGCACATGCTGAACATCGAACTGGCCGACGGCCCGGCCGAGGCGATCCTGGCGGTGCCGCCGTCGGGTCGCGGCCCCGGCGTGCTGTTCTTCATGGACGCCTACGGGCTGCGTCCACGGATCGGGGAGATGGCTGAGCGGATCGCCGGCTGGGGCTATGTGGTGCTGGCGCCGAACGTGTTCTACCGGGAAGGGACGGTCGCCGAACTGGCGCCGCCGGCGGGGCAGCAGCCGAGTTGGGAGCAGGCCGCGCCGAGGGTCGGGCGCCTCACCGGAGCTGTGGTGGCGCCGGACCTGGACGGCTACACCGATGCGCTCCGGGCGCGGCCCGAGGTGACCGACGGCCCGCTGGGGGTGGTCGGGTTCTGCATGGGCGGCCGGATCGCGGTGCGGGCGGCCAACCGGCACCCCGAGGAGATCGCGGCTTGCGCGGCGTTCCACACCGGCGGGCTGGTCACGGCCGAGCCGGACTCCCCGCACCTCGGCCTGCCCGACGCCCGGGCGGAGTTCCTGTTCGGCCACGCCGACAACGACCGGTCGATGGGGCCCGAGCAGGTCGCGGCGCTGGGCGCGGCGCTCGCCTCCGAGGGCCTGGCGGCGACCAACGTGGTTGTTCCCGACGCGGCCCACGGCTACACCATGTCGGACACCCCGGCGTGGAACGAAGCGGCGTACGAGTGGGCGTTCGACCGGCTGCGGGACCTGTTCGAGCGCACCCTGGGCTGACCTGAAAGTCACCCGTAGGGGGCCTGTTGTGCGCTAACCCGTCGGCCTAGATTCGAGGTGGCCTCTCCTGGGCACTACCGCTTCACTCGCCCCGGAGCACGACTCGAGCCGACACGTTTGGAGGGGGCAGCCGGCCTGACTCGTGGTTGCTGGTGGGCGTCCGTGGACGGCTAGCGCCACGGCGCCCCCAGCACGGCCAAGGCGGACGCAGGTTCTTCGCAGGGTGATCCCGAGGAACCGTCCTCAGACCAGTTTCAGCGCCAGTCGCGGGCACCCGGCGACCGCACGCCTGGCGGCGCCCACGAGTTCCGGGGGAACGTCACCGGCGACGATGGGGAATCCCCACTCGTCCAGCGAGATGAGTTCGGGAAGCAGTTCATGGCACAGTCCCCGCCCCTGGCAGGAAGGCCAGTCAACCCGCAGCCGCGAGGGTGTCATACCCACACTCCTGTCGTTGGTGGAGGCGCAGTTCGTCGCCGAACCAGCGCAGCAGGGATGTGACCAGGCGCGCCGTCCCGTCGGGGTGGGCGCACGCGCCGCGACCGGACACCAGCCCGCAGAGTTCCTCGATCCGGTCGGTGGAGCCGATGCCCCGGCGGGCGTAGTCGACCGCGAGCGCCAGCGACGGCAGCCCGAACCGGCAGGGTCCGCAACGGCCCGCCGACTGGTCGGCCAGGTAGGAGACGATGCCGGCCGTCCGGTCGACCGGGCAGGTGCCGGCCGGGAGCGGCATCACCACGCCTGCGCCGAGCCTCGCGTCCAGTTCGGCCAGGTCCTCGGCGTCGACCCGGCGGTCCGCGAGGGCGCCGGCCGGCACCCACACCCCGTGGTAGCCACCGAGCAGGACCGGGCGGCTCAGCTCGTCCGCGGTCAGGACGGTGTGCCACGGCGCCCCGAGTTCGACCTCCACGACCGTGGACGCGCCGTCGCCGTCGTCGCGGGTGATCAGCATGGTGGCCGGATCGGGTCCGTGGGACCAGATGCTGCACAGTTGCGCGTAGGTCTCGGCGTTGGAGAGCAGCGTGGGCCGTCCGCGGAACCCCGAGACGGCCTCCGGCGCCCAGGCGGTGACCGGAAGGTTGGCCCGGCCCGACATCAGTTCGATCACGGCGCGCGCCTGGCCGCTGACGAACCCGTCCCCGGCGACGTGGGTGCGCCACTGCAGCCCGCCGCTGCCGTGGCGCTCGTCGATGGCCGCCTGGATGCGCTGGCCCACGTGCGGCCGGTCGCCGGGCAGCACCAGGTGGACCTGCCGGGTGCCGAGGGCCCGGGCGGCGAGCGCCGCGCCGTCGAGGATGAGGTGGGGGCGCAGCGTCGCCAGCGCCTCGTCCTTGTGGCTGGCGGGTTCGCCCTCGCTGAGGTTGACCACGACCACAGCGCCGCGTCGCGCGGCGGTGCGCAGCTTGGTGGCGAACGGGAAGCCCGCGCCGCCCCGTCCGCGCAGGTCGGCGGCCTCGGCGGCCGCGGCCAGGCGCTCGAGGGGCACGTCGGCGGGCGCCAGGTGGCGGAGCCGGTGTGGGTGCAGGCCCGGGCCGTCGCCCAGGTGGGCGAGCAGCCGGGGCCCTTCGGCGACCGAGGCGGTCATGCGCGGATCGCCTTCCGTACCGTTCCCGCGACGCGGACGACCACGGCCAGCCCGACGGCGACGACACAGGCGACGGTGAGCGCCACCGACCACTGCGCGTCGGAATCGGTGCCGATCCCGATGCCGTGGATGACGGCGATGCCCCAGGCGAGGTAGCCGACCCAGTGCACCAGGCGCCACAGGGAGTGCGGCAGCCGCGTGCGCAGCAGGCTCGTGATGGTGACGGCTGCCAGCAGGTCGAAGGAGAGCGCCCCGAGGCCGAGCCAGAAGGGCTGGTAGAGCCCGCCCCAGGGCACCACGACGTCCCACCACCGGATGTCGACGTAGGTGTCCACCACGGCGGAGGTCACGTGGACGACCAGCAGGGCGACGGCGAGCAGGGCGACGTTGCGATGCACCAGGGAGCGGACGAATCCGGGAGCGGCGCCGCCCGCCCTGGACCGCGCGCTGAGCACGCCGAGCACCACCGAGATCGTCATCAGCACCAGCAGGACGATTCCCGTCCCGCGGTTGAGGAACCACAGCATGGGTCCGTTCACTGTTGCACTCCCTTCTCGGGCCACCCCGGGGTCAGGGTGACGGTGCCGTCCTCCGACACGAGCCGGGCGGCGACGGACTGCCGGGTGAGCCACCCGATCGCGTCGTCGCCGAGGACCACGGCCGCGGTCGTGGCGACGTTCGCCGCCGTCGCGGACGGGCCGGTGGCGCTCACCGTCCGCCAGCGGGTGCGTGCCGGCGCACCGGTCCGCGGGTCGACCAGGTGGTGGCGGGTGACGCCGGCCACGGTCCATCTCCGGACGACGGTCGACGACGTCGCGAGGCCGCCGCCGGCGATCTCCACCTCGGTGCCCACCTCGCCGTCGGGGTGGTCACGGATCTCGACCGGCCACCAGGTCGCGCGGCCGGCGTCCGCGACCGCGACATCGCCGCCGAGGCTGAGCACGACGCCGGTCTGCAGTTCGTCGGCGATCGACTGGCTGATCAGGTCGCTCGCCCACGCCTTCGCGGTCGCACCGAGATCGAGGGCGGTGTCGCGGGGGATCCGGATCGCGTCGGCGTCCCACTCGATCGACCGCCACGAGTCCCGGGGCGGGGGAGTGATCCGGGCGCCTGCGGCCCGGCCGGGCTGCAGCGCGGTGAACGTCCGGTCGTAGCCCAGGCCGACCAGGACCCTGCCGAGCAGCGGGTGCACGATGCCTTCGGTGTGCTCCGCCGCTGCCACGGCCGCGGCTGTGGCAGCGACCAGCAGCGGGTCGGTCCGCACCCAGGCGCCGGCCCCGGCGTTGACGCGGCTCAGGTCCGAGTCGGGACGGAAGCGACTGCAGGTGCGATCGACCAGGTCGAGCAGGGCCCGGGCCCGGGCCTCGGCAGCGTCGGAGGCGTCCGCGTCGGCGACGCAGAGCTCCACGTACGTGCCCAGCGACCGCCAGCGAGTGCGGCCCGGTGCCGCCGTCCTCACGATCCGGAGGACTTCACCGGCTTGGGGGCGCTCTTGCGCGAGCCGGAACTCGAGCTGGACCCGCCGCTGCTGCCGCTGCCGCCCGCGACCCGGACGACCCGGATCTTCGGACCCGAGCCGGGCTTGGTCACGACCTTGATCTTCGTCGCGACGGCGCTGGGCCGGGCGACCTCGATGACGTTGGGACGCGCGAGGGCCTCACGCTGGCGCGCGGCTGCCTTGTCGACCTCGCCCTGGGCGTTGGCGGCGGAGGCGGTTCCCATCACGGCACCGGTGCCCGCCACGCACGCGGCGGCGATCACGCCGGTGGTCGTCGAGGCCACGAGGCGGAAGCGGTCCCGGCTGCGCGCTGTGTAGGTCATGCTGCGTCCCTTCTCTGGTCCAGTTCAACGCTGCACCAGCCGTCGGCAAGCCTTCGTCAAGGCTGGGTTAAGTCGGTCTTGATTCGCGTGACGGGGGCCGGATGCGCCCCGAGACTGGGCATGACCCAAGGAGGGACCCATGCATCTGTTGAACGCTGCCGTGGCGGTCACGTCGGCCATCGTCGGTACCGCGGGCGCCACCGTCGCCTACGGCTCGCTGAACGCGCCGCCCGTCCAGCCCCGGGAGTTCGAGCGGGCAACGTTCCACGTGGTCGCCCCGTGCGATCCGCCGGCCGTGCTCACCGAAGGGATCTGCGTGACGACGGTGGTGAAGACCAAGGTCAAGAAGGAGAAGCCGAAGGTGATCACGATCGTGGAGACGGTGCCGAGCTCGTCGAAGGGGTCGTCCCACTCGTCGACCAAGAAGACCACGAAGAAGCACCACCACGAGGACGACCACGGGGACGAGCATGAGGACCACGAGCACGAGGACGGGGATGACTGAGTCGTGACCGCCGGTTCCGGGAGTGGCGCTCAACGCTCGCGGGCGGGCGCCCCTTCCTCCTGCGGGAGCACGATCTCGACGCTGGCGCCGGGCTCTCCGACCGCTGAGGTGAGCAGTTGGCCGCCGCGGGCGACGACGGCTCGCCGCGCGATCTCGAGCCCGAGGCCCGTGGAGCCGGTCCGGTTGGCGCTGCGCGCGGCGAACCCCGGGCCCCGGTCGTGGACCCTGAGGTGAACCTCGTGCCCGGCGAGCCAGAGCGAGACGTCGAAGTCGGCTCCTTCGGGGGTGTGCGCGAACACGTTCTCGATCAGGATGTCGACCACGTCGTCGGCGTCGAGGCGACCCATTCCCACCCGCGCCGGTGCCGACGGCAGTTCGAGTTGCACGGTCCGGCCCTGGTCCTCGGCGAGCGCCCCCCAGTACTCGACGCGCTCACGGACGACCGCGCCGAGGTCGCAGCCCGGGTTCAGGTCCTCGCGAACCTCCCGTCGGGCCTCCTTCACGATCACGTCGATGGCGCCCTGCAGCGCCGCCACCCGCTCCTGGAGC
>JBDHZJ010000039.1:0-11228 GCA_039811825.1 Propionicimonas sp. | reverse complement strand
AGCCGGAGCCACTCCTGGATGTTCTCGCCGGCCGGGCACGCGTTGTTGCACGGGGGGAGCAGGTCGACGTAGACGGGGACCTTCGCGCGGACGGGGGCGACGCGCCCACCCTCCACGGCGAGGTCGGGGAGACCGGTGATATCGCGGGCCATGGGCACGCCCTTCATTGGGATTGCTGGTTTGCGACAGCAATCTACCCCCGCCCGGACCCCTGTGCTGACAAGGGGATTTATGCAAACTCGAGGGTTCGTTAATACCGGTGGGGGTATTGTCAGGATGTTACGTCATATCCTCGTCCCCCCCGAGTTGTCAGAGCCACGGGGCGCTATGGCACCCCGTGGCTCTGACAACTCGGAGAAGTGGGGCGTCAGGACAGAGCCCTTCGTGACGCGATCCCCTTCGCAGGCTCAGGCGACCGCCCTCAGGACAGAGCCTTGCCCTTCAGGGCGGCGAACTCCTCGGCGTCGATGGCGCCGGAGTCGAGCAGGTCCTTGCCGCGGGCGATCTCGTCGGCCGGGCTGCTCGCGACGGAACGGATGTAGGAGTCGGTCGCGGCCATGCCCTGCTGCATCCGGGCCTGGGCGCGGGCGGCCATGCCGTTGCCGCGGGCGACCAGGTAGACGAGCGCGGTGACGATCGGGAAGAAGATCAGGAAGAACACCCACACGGCCTTCCAGCCGCCGCTGAGTTCGTGGTCGCGGAACAGGTCCCCGATGATCGCGAACAGCGCGAAGAGGTAGGCGACGAAGACCATGATCGTCACGGCGTACCAGATGATGCTGCCCAGGTTGGCGAAGAAGTCGGGCACGATCGGCCTTTCTCGGGTGGAGGCGAACGGACGGTCGCTCGCCGAGCGCAACTGCGAGCCGGCGGCGCCGGACGCGGGTCGCCGGAAGCGTCCCTGCGCCAGTCTCCCGCGGGATGGCCCGCGGTGCTAGCCTCCGGGCAGTCAGAGAAGATCGGGGCCCGCCCATGACCGCCACCCAGCAGGCCGACGCCGCCTGGTTCCGCCGCCGCCTCAGGGTCGGTTCTCCGCCGCAGGGGACGCCGCGTCCCACGTCCGACCGTGAGTCCGCCCTCGCCCGGTTCGAGGAACTGGCCGCGCTCGACGAGGGCATTCCCGAGGCCACCCGGTCGCGGCTGTTCGAGCCCGGCGGCGACGCCGTGGCCACCGTGGTGATCTGGCACGGGTTCACCAACGCGCCGTCCCAGTTCACCGCCGTCGCCGAGCAGTTGCGCACCTCCGGCTACCGGGTGCTCGTGCCCCGGATGCCGTTCCACGGGGAGGCCGACACCCTCACCCGCGACCTCGCGAAGCTCACCCCGCAGACGCTGGTGGACCACCTCGACACCGCGGTCGACATCGCCACCGGCTTCGGCGACCCGATCTGGGTGGTCGGGCTGTCCGCCGGCGCCACCATCGCCGGCTGGGCCGCGGCCACGCGGCCCGAGATCGACCGGCTGGTGCTCGCCGCGCCCCTGGTCGCCCCGGTCGGCTTCCCCCAGCCGCTGGTGCGGCTGTTCGTGAAGTCGCCGCGGATCGTGCCGCGCATCTACTGGTGGTGGGACCCGCGGGTGAAGGCGGAGATCACCGGCAGCCCGCACGCCTACCCGGGCTTCCCGCTGCCGGGCATCATGCCGTTCCTGCACCTGTCGGAGTGGCTCTACGACGGCTCGGTGCCGGTCGGCCACCAGCTCGAGCGGACGGTGCTGGTCACCAACCCCGGCGACTTCGCGATCCGCAAGGACGTGGCCAGGAGCTTCGCCGAAGTGGTGTTCGCGCCGCGTTCGGACCAGTACGGCGAGGCGCTCGTCGACGCGGAGCTGAAGTGGATGCACGACTTCGTCGACCCGCTGTCCCCGAGTACGGGCACGACCGAACAGGTGACCGCCGTCCTGCTGGCCGGCCTGGGCACCGGCGAGCCGACCGCCACCGGCGTCCTGGTCGAGCCACTGGTCGGCGCCCAGCCCGCCTGAGCGCTCCGGGGCCTCGCGTGGGACCGGCGGCCCTACCCGCCGAACCCCTGCCGCACGTGCTGCCGGGCCCGCCTGAGCAGTGCACCGGCCAGGCGCCGGGCCGGCACCGCCGCCAGGTCGGGCGGACGCAGCGAGGGCTCCGCGGCCCCGAGGGCTGCGGCGACGGCGACGGCCAGCGGCACCGGGTCCTCGACGACCTCCACGGGGGCGGCGGCGCCCGGCGGGACGTCGCGCTCGCCGGAGTAGACGCCCAGATCGCCGAACACCCGGACGCCGAGGTCCGCGATCCGCGCCGCGGCCTCCCGGTCCACGGTGGCGGCGCGGGCCCAGGTGACCGGGCTCAGCCGCAGGCGCGGCTCCGCGGTGCCGGGCTCGCGGGCCCGGAGGCTGCGGATCACACCCTGACTGACGATCCGCTGGTAGTCGCCGTGTTTGATGCCGGCCCCTCGCAGCCGGTCGGCCACCGCGGCGACCACGGCCGCCTCCGACGCCGTCAGCGAGCGGTTCAGGTGGTGCCGGCTCCCGGTGGTCGGAGCCAGCAGCCCGTCGGGCAGCCCGAGCAGGGCCTCGAAGGCGTCGGTCAGGACGCCGGGGCGGCGGGAGTCGAGGGCGACGCAGCTCACCGCGTCCACGCCGAGGAGGTCGGCCCAGCGCTCCACCAGCCGCGCGTGGTCGAGATGCCGCGCCCTCGCCTCGCCGGAGGCCACCGCGCGGAGCTTCCGGTTCGCCCACTGGTCGAGCCCGCCCGTCCGGCGCCCGTTCTTGACCAGCTGCTGCCACTCCGAGGGCAGCAGCGAGCGCAGGGGGCGCAGGCCGATCACCACGTGCACGGGGGCGCCGATCCGGTCGCACAGCTCCCGCGCGGCCGCCTCCTCGAGCACGCAGAGGCGCTCGTAGGAGAGCCACACCCGGGCCGTGGTCCGGGCCCGGGCCACCTCGGCGAGCAGGTCCGTGCCGAGGTCGTCGGGCGCGCGCCGGGCGTCCGCGCCGGACCAGCCCCAGGTGAAGCCGGACAGGGCGGAGAACCCCCACCGGTGGTTGATCCCGCTGCCCGGGTACGCCACGTCGTGCGCGGCCAGTTCGGCGCGCCGTCCGGCCGCGGCGCGCTGGATCGCCGTGCTGCCGGACTTGTAGGGGCCGATGTGCAGCAGGCAGGTTCCGGTGGTGACGGGTTCGACGCTGCCCTGTGCTGCCATGCCGCCATCGTCGCGCGCGGAGGTGACGGGAGTTCAAACGGTGCGTTGCGATCAGGCTTCCCGTGAACCGGACCGGGAGCCGCCCCCGGATCGTGGGCGCGGAGAGGTCAGCCCTTCGCGCAGTCGGCGCAGATGCCGTAGCACTCCAGCTCGTGCTCGACCTCGGCGAAGCCCTGCTCCGCGGCGAGCGCGCGGACCTGGGCCTCCAGCGACGGGATGCTCACCTCGACCGCCCGGCCGCAGGAGCGGCAGATCAGGTGGTGGTGGTGCCCGGGCGAGCAGGTCCGGTAGGCCACCTGGCCGTCCGGGGTGCGGATCGCGTCCACCTCTCCGCCCGCGGCCAGCGCCTGCAGCGTCCGGTACACGGTGGCCAGGCCCACCCGGGCGCCGTCGTGGCGCATCCGGTCGTGGATCTCCTGGGCGGTCGCGAACGTCTCCTGGTCCTCGACCGCCTGGCGGATCTCGGCGCGCTGCCGGGTGTGCCGCGGGCTCGCGGGGCGTTCAGTGCTCGTCATAGTGGTCTCCGTGCGCGGCGTGGCGGCGGCCGTCATGGACGTAGTCGGTGTGCCCGGCGTGCTCGACCGCGAGATGCCCGCAGTCGGCGTCATGCACGTGGGTGTGGTCCGCTGCCACCTCGTGCGGCAGGGGTGCGCTGTCCGGCAGGTCGACCAGGGGGCGGTTCCGCCGCTGCAGGGCGCGGGAGACCGGCCAGCTGAGGGCGAAGAGCAGGATCGCGATCACGACGATCAACGAACCCGGCGCGGTGTTCAGGTAGTAGGAGCCGACCGTGCCGCTGAGCGCGACGATCGCGCCCACCCCGGTCGCGGCGAACAGCCCGGCACGGAAGCCGACCACGAGGTGGTTCGCGGTGGCGACCGGCACCACCATCAGCGCGCTCACCAGCAGCAGTCCCACGGTCCGCATCGACACGGTGACCGTGATCGCGGCGAGCCCGACGACCATCACGTTCAGCACACGCACCGGAAGCCCGATCGAGCGGGCGAACGGCTCGTCGGCGCTGACCGCGAACAGCTGCGGTAGCAGGCCGATCGACACGGTGAGCACCACGGCGCCCAGCACCACGATGATCCACAGGTCCTCGGCGCCGACCGTGAGCAGCGAACCGAACAGGTAGTTGGACAGGATCCCGGTGCCCTGTCCGGCGAGGCCCGCCAGCAGCAGGCCGCCGGACAGCCCGCCGTAGAACAGGATCGCCAGCCCGACGTCGCCGCTGGCCCGGCCCGACTCGCGGAGCAGTTCGATGGCGATCGAACCCGCCACGCAGATCACGACGGCCACCGGCAGCGGAGCGGTGCCGGTGAGGATCGCCAGGCCGACGCCGGCCACGGCGAGGTGGCCGAGGCCGTCGCCCAGCAGGCTGAGTCGCCGTTGCACGAGGAAGGTGCCGATGGCCGGCGCGGTCACGCCGGTGACCAGGGCGGCGAGCAGCGCACGCTGCATGAACTCGAGGCTGAGCCAATCCATGTCAGCCCACCTCCTCCAGCCCGGTGTGGGCCGTGTGCGGTCGTTCGATCTCGTCGATCTCGTGGCCGCCGTGAGCCGCCCGGTGGTCGTGCCCGAGATGGTCGTGCTCGCCCGGCTCGTGCTCGTCGTGCTCGTGGTGGGTGTAGCCCGGAGGCATCACGTGGCCGTCGGCCAGCACGATGCTGCGGTCGATGAGCTTCCGGAAGCAGCCGAGCTCGTGCAGCACCATCACCATGGTGTGGCCGGAGGCCTTCAACCGGGCCGCCACGCCCGCGAGCAGTTCCTGGGTGTTCCGGTCCACGCCGGCCAGCGGCTCGTCCCAGAGCATCAGGTCCGCCCCGGTGGCCAGCGACCGGGCGATCAGCACTCGCTGCTGCTGCCCGCCGGACAGTCGTACGAACGGGTAGCGGGCCCGGTCCAGCAGGCCGACCTCGGCCAGGGCGTCGTCGACGGCGGCCCGGTCCGTCGCACTCGCCGGGAGGAACGGGCGGCGGCGCGCCAGGCGTCCGCTGGCGGCCACCTCGCGGGCGGTCGCCTGCTGGACGTTGATGCCGCCACGCTGGGGGACGTACCCGATCCGCCGCCACTGGTCGAACTGCTCCAGCGGCATGCCGAAGATGTCGATCGCGCCACGGTGCGGCACCAGACCGAGCAGCGCCCGCATCAGTGTGGTCTTGCCGGAGCCGTTGTTGCCGAGCAGGGCGACCACCTCGCCCCGGGCGATCTCCAGGGAGGCCTGCCGGACGATGGGGATCCCGCTCAGGACCACATCGACCGACTCCGCCTTCACGACGACGTCGGTCGATGCCGGTGCGCTGGGCTCGGCTAGCCGCACTGGTTGGCCGTCTTCAGCGCTGACGCGTTCGCTCGCATGACCTCAAGGTAGTCGGACCCGCGGGATTCAGACGTGATTCCCGCGATCGGATCGAGGACATCGGTCTTCAGGCCGAGGTCTCCGGCGATCGACTCGGAGACGACCGGCGAGACCAGGGTCTCGAAGAAGATCGTGGTCACGCCCTGGTCCTTCGCCAGCTGCTGCACCTCGGCGATGCGGGCTGCTGTGGGCTCCACGTCCGGTTCGATTCCCCGGATGCCCACCTGGGTGAGGCCGTAGCGCTCGGCGAAGTAGCCGAAGGCGGCATGGGAGGTGATGAAGGTCTGGAGCCGGCAGCCGGTCAGTTCGGACGTGATGTCGCCGTCCAGTGTGGTCAGGTCGGAGATCAGGGCCTCGGTGTTGTCGGAGAACTCCTGCTTCGCCTCGGGCCGGGCCTCGGTCAGCGCGTCGCGGACGTGTTCGGCGATCAGCACCATGTTGGTCGGGTCCAGCCAGGTGTGGGGATCGGTGGCGCCGTGGTCGTCGCCCTCGTCCTCGGCATGCTCCTCCCCGTCCGCGTCGAGGACCAGCATGTCGACGAAGGTGGCGACGTCGACGGTCCGCTGGGGCTGCATCTGCTCGACCGCGGAGTCCACGGCTCCCTGGAAGCCGGACTCGAAGACCACCAGGTCCGCCGCGCCCACCGCGGCGACCTGCTGCGGCGTGAGCTCGAGATCGTGGGGCTCGGCGCCGGGCGGGGTGAGGCTGGTCACCTCCACCTGGTCGCCACCGACGCGCTGCGCGACGAACTCGAACGGGTAGAACGCCGCCGCGACGCTCAGCTTGTCACTGGCCCCGGCGGTGGTCGGGGACGTCGACGAGCAGGCCGCGACAGTGGTCAGGACGGCGGCCGTGGCAACGGCGGCGAGCGATCTCCAGATCTTCATGGGAATCATTCTCATCTTCGGTGAGCGAGGGTGTCAAATCGACCCGCGGCGCTCGATTCGCACCCTCGTAGCCGATGGCCGCTCGTCGGCTCCTTCGGCTGGTCGAGCCTGTCGAGGCCCTGCTTGGTGCGGTGGTTGTCGCCGCGCGAGGGTTGTCATGACGGCCCTTGTCGGACGTCGTGAGCGTGAGCGCCGCTCCAGGGTCGTATTCGGCCGGCCCAGAGGTCTGAGAACAAACCCTCACGCGGCGACAGCGGATCACACCCGCCACAGGAACAGCCCAATCCCTGCCCCGAAGCGGCGATGGTCACGGTCATGGTGCCGTGTGGGTGGTTGACCGCCAGCTCGGCAACCGGCGCGGTCGATCCTGCCGACGATCGCGACATTGCTCGCGGGGATGGATCGGGGGAGACCCGGCAGCGCCCCCGGGCCATGCGTGGAAGGCTTGCCTGGGCGATGGACAGAGGAGGCCGATTGACGCTGCGGCCCTGCGGCAGACCCGCTGGTGCCGGCGTCAGTCGGTTGTCAGCAGGAATACCGTGAGCCACGCGGCGATGGCCGCCCAGAGCGCCCAGAAGGCAAGGCGGCGTCCAGCTGACCCCTTGGCCCGCCAGACGCGACCCGGGTGAAACCCGCTCAAGACCGTCCAGGTCAGGGCGAACGTACCCGCGGCGAGCGGTGACGGCGACATTCCGGTGGCAGACAGCCCGAACACCAACGCGTCAGCGGCAGGAATCAGCATCAATGCGATTCGCGGCCCGCTCGCCGGCACAGTCTCGCTCTCGCGCGCGACGGTGACGAGCAAGAGCGCCATCCCTAGCGCGCAGTAGATCCAGGCCGCCACGTCCACGATGCTCCCAACTGTCCGGCCGGTTCACCAGCGGAACTCATCCGAACGTGGCCGGGCAGAGCAGGATCACTGCAGTCTTCCGGCGCGGCCTGGATGCATCCGCTCCTGCCACGCGGAGCCAGCCGGTTCCGCACCGAGAAGGTCGACAGGGAGGGACGCAGCGGCCTCGCCACCCGTCAGGTCTGCCGCCCCCCACTCCTGCTGCCGGCCACCTGCTCATTCCCGCAGAGCGGAGCGTGCATCCGGGGCAGGGTCATCCGGGTCGGACCTCAGCCCAGGGAGACCACCCGGTCGCAGCGGGCGACCAGGTCGGGGTCGTGGGTGATCACGAGGACGGGGGAGTCGGCGCCGGTCGCCCAGATGTCATCGATCAGGGCGGACGCGGTGGCGGCGTCGAGGTGTTCGGTGGGCTCGTCCAGCAGCAGCACCTGGTAGTGGCCGACCAGCAGCCGGGACAGGGCCACCCGCCGGGCCTCGCCGCCGGAGAGCGCTTCGCCTCCCTCGCCGACGATCCGCTTCGGGTCGAGATCGAGACCCGCCCTGGCGAGTGCTTCGACCGTGTCGGCACCGGTGGCGTCGCGGTTCCCGATCCGGACGTTCTCCTCGACCGTGGTGGTGAAGATGTGGGCGTCCTGGGCGAGGTAGCCGATCCGTCCGTCGACCTCGATCGTGCCCGCCCGGGCCGGGATCAGCCCGAGCACGGTCGCGGCCACGGTCGTCTTCCCGATGCCGCTCGGGCCGACCAGGGCCACCTTCTCGCCGGGCTGCACCTCGAGATCCAGCCCGCTCACCACCTCTGGGGCTGCGGGCCACCCGGCGGACAGGTTCCGCACCCGCAGCGCAGGGTGCGCGACCGGACGGCCGGGGTCCGCCACGTCACCGGAGCCGACCGGCTCGGCGTCCAGGACCTCCTCGACGCGGCGCAGCGCCGCGCGGGCCCGGGTGCGGGTCTGTGCCGAGGCGATCAGCGTCGACAGTGCCTCGTGCAGCGCCAGCGGGGTGAGCACGGCCACGGCGAGCATCACCGGCGCCATCGTGCCCGCGGCCACCTGGTTGCCGCCGATCACGAGCGCCCCGATCACCGCGAGCCCCGCGGCGACCACCTGGGCGGCGGTGCCGATGCCGCGTACCCATGCCGAGCGTGCGGCCGCCGCGCGCAGCTGCTCGTCGATGGCCACGAAGCGGTCGAGCCGGTCGGCGGCGGCGGCGTAGGCGACGAGGTCGGTGGCGGTCCGGGACAGCTCGCGGGCGGAGTCGGCGAGCTCGCCCCGCAGGGGGACGCCGACCTCGTCCGCGCGGGCGGAGGCGGTCCGGGCCAGCCAGGGCACCACGGCCGCGGCGAGCACCGACGTGGCGAGCAGCACCAGGGCCGAGCCGGGGGAGAAGAACGAGATGGCGAACGTGGTGGCGAGCAGCACGGCTGCGGACGAGCTGAACGGGATCCACACCCGCACGACGAGGTCCTGGATCGCCTCCACGTCGGCGATCACCCGGCTGAGCAGGTCGCCCCGGCGGGTGCCGAGCAGGGTGGTGCGGGCCAGCCGCGCGTAGGTCTCCAGGCGCAGCGCGGACTGCAGCTTCAGGGCCACGTCGTGGCTGGCCAGCCGCTCGGTGTAGCGGAACGCGCCCCGCGAGATGCCGAAGAAGCGGACGCCGACCGCGGCAGCCTCCAGGTACAACACCGGCGGGTGCTCGGCCGCGCGCGAGAGCAGCCAGGCCGAGACCGCCATCAGGGCGACGGACGCCGCGGTCGCGCAGAACGCCAGCACCGCAGAGCCCGCCAGCCGGGCACGCGCGTGGGGCACGGCGTCCATCAGCCGGCGCAGCAGGGGCCCCTCGCGGTTCACGTCGGCGTCCCGCGCCGCCGCTCCCTGGACAGCGGCGTCATCCTCCGCCGCTCCCTGAGCGGGGGCGTCCTCCTCCACCGCTCCCTGAGGAGCTTCGCGAGGAACGAGCGAAGCGTCACGAAGGGCCCCGGCTGAAGTGGACGCCCCTTCGCGGCGCAGCCCTCGCCCCTCGGCCCGCTCGTCAGGGGCCGTGTCGCCGATCCGCACCACGCGGTCGGCCTCGGCGAGCACGGCCGGGCGGTGGCTGACCACGAGCGCCGCCACGCCGAGCTGGCGCAGCGTGTGCAGCAGGCCCGCCTCGGTGTCGGCGTCCAGTCCCGCGGTGGGCTCGTCGAGCACGAGCAGCTTCGCCCGGCCCAGGGTCACCCGCAGCAGCGCCCGGGCGACGGCGATCCGGCGCCGCTCCCCGGCGGAGACGCCCTCGGCGTCATCGCCCACGTTCTGTCCGGGCGGCAGGTCGCCGGCACCGGCCCGGCGCAGGGCGTCGGCGACCGCGGCGTCGGTGGCGTGGGGAAAACCGAGCCGGACGTTGTCCGCCACCGTCCCGGACAGCAGCCCGGGCTCCTGCCCGACATAGGCGACGTGGTCGCGCCAGTGCGGCAGCCGGCCGAGCGGTTCGCCGCCGCTGACCAGCGTGCCGCCGGTCGGGGCGAGGAAGCCCATCACCGCGTTCAGCAGGGTGGTCTTGCCGGCACCGCTCGGTCCGGCCAGGGCCACGACCTCACCGGGCTGCACCTCGAACGAGACGGGAGCGAGCGCGGGCGAGGACGCTCCCGGGTAGGTGTGGGTGACGCCCCGGACGCCGAGCAGGGCGGTTCCCCCGGCCGCCCTTCGTGACGCGGGCTGCTTCGCAGGCTCAGCACCCCGCTCCTCAGGGAGCGTGGTGGTGAGTCTGGCGGGCTCGGCACCCTGCTCGGGGAGTGTGGTGGTGGGTCTGGCGGGCTCGGCACCCTGCTCGGGGAGTGTGCTGGGCGATCCCGCGGGCGGGTCGATCAGGGCGAACGCCGACTCGACGGCGGCGAGGCCGTCCGCGGCGTCGTGGTAGTGGACGCCGACCTGCCGCACCGGCAGGTACGCCTCCGGCGCGAGGATCAGCACGAACAGCGCCGTGGTCAGGTCGACCTGGCCGTAGACCACCCGGAACCCGATCGTGACCGCGATCAGCGCCACGCTCAGGGTGGCCAGCAGCTCCAGCACCAGGGCGGAGAGGAACGAGACCCGCAGCGTCCGCATCGTCTCCGAGCGGTGCCGGCCCTCGCTCTCCTGCAGCCCCCTGGCCTGCGCCCTCGCGCGTCCGAACACCTGCAGCGTGGGCAGGCCGGCGACGAGGTCGGCGAAGTGGTTGGCCAGCCGGGTCTGGACGGCCCAACGGCGCTTCGTGATCGACTCGGTCATCCAGCCGACGAGGGCCATGAACAGCGGGATCAGCGGCAGCGTGATGGCCAGGATCACCGCGGACAGCAGGTCGGAGGACAGGATCGCCACGCCGATGATCAACGGCACCGTCACCGCCAGAAGCAGCTGCGGCAGGTACTTGCTGAAGTAGCCGTCCAGCCCGTCCAGACCCTGAGTGATTAGCGTGACCAGCCCGCCGGACGCGGTCGACTCCAGCGGACGCTCGAGGCGTGCGGCCATGATGTCGCGCCGCAGCTGAGACTTCACCGCGGCGGACGCCCGCTGCGCGAGCCACTCGTTCAGCCATGCCAGCAGTGCCTTCAGGCCGAACACGGCGGCGAGCCCGCCGACGGCCCAGCTCAGAGTGGTCAGCTGGCCGGTGGCGAAGATGTCGGAGACGGAACGCGACAACAGCCACGCCTGACCCAGGGTCAGGATGGCTGTTGCGCTGCCCACCGCGACCCCGGCGACCAGGTAACCCCTGGTCGCGCGGGCCCTGCGGAGGAGGCGTGGGTCGATCGGCCCCGCCATCAATCAGCCGGCAGGCGCCGGCGCCGGTTCGTCGTCGGGGATGTTCTCGGTGCCCAGCCGGCGGCGGAACACCGAGTACGTCCAGGCGGTGTACGCCAGCACGATCGGGACGAAGATGCCGGCGAACACCGTCATCAGCACCAGGGTGAGCTGGCTGGACGAGGCGTTCATCGCGTTCAGCGGGGA
>JBDHZJ010000038.1:0-11510 GCA_039811825.1 Propionicimonas sp. | reverse complement strand
CAACCGGCAGGTCCCGGCGCCGCCCGCCGACGGTTCCGGCCCTGCGGGCACCGCCGCCGCCCTGCTCCCGGGCGGAGGCGCCGGCGCCGTCCTGGCCCGCGAGCCCTCCGCTCCGGCATCCTCGTCGTCCGCGACCAGCGCGCCCGCGGATGCGGCCGGGTCGGCCACCGTCCCCGCCGTGGCGGCCGCCCCCGCCGACGGCACGCCCGGAGCCGGCGCGGTGATCGACTACGACAAGGTCGTCGACCACCTCGAGTCCTGGCTGCTGCGCGAACTCGAGCGCCGCGGCGGCCGCTTCGGGGGTGTGTTCTGATGGCGGTCACCAAGGCGGAACTCGTCACCGAGACCGGCACCCGGATCACCTGCCTGTTCAACCCGGCCGAGATCACCGTGCAGAAGGCGAACTCGTGGCAGGCCGCCGAGTCGAAGGGCGGCAACGCGCCCAAGCAGCGCTTCCAGGCCGGCCAGCCCGCCACGTTCACGCTGAGCCTGCTGCTGGACACCTCGCTCACCGGCGACAGCGTCACCACCCACACCGACCAGCTGTTCGGCCTGCTGAAGGTCGACTCGTCCCTGCCCGGGGCGGACAGCCAGCGCAACTCGGCCCGTCCGCCGTGGGTGCAGCTCGTGTGGGGTTCGACCCAGACCTTCAAGGCGGTCGTGGAACGGCTGTCGGTGCGGTTCACCTTCTTCTCCGGGGACGGCACACCGCTGCGCGCCCGCGCCGACCTCAGCCTGAAGCAGTGGGAGGACGAGGACGCCGCCCCGCTGCAGAACCCGACCTCGTTCACGCCGCACCCGCACCGCGTGCACGTGCTGCGCTCCGGCGAGACGCTCGACCGGCTCGCCGCCCGCTACTACCGCGACCCGGGCAGCTGGCGGCTGATCGCCGAGGCCAACCACATTCAGGATCCGCTGGCGCTGCCCGTGGGCAACCCGCTGGTGATCCCCGAGCCCCCGGTGCGGCGCCGTGGCTGACGACAGGCTGGACGGGGCCATCATCACCGTCGACTCCCGGCAGCTCTCCGCCGAGCTGCACACCCGGCTGACCAGCGTGCGCGTCGAGGAGTCCTCCGTGCTGCCCGACGTGTTCGAGCTGCGCTTCGAGGACGCCTACTTCAAGCTGTTCGACGACCGCACGGTGACGCTCGGCCAGAGCGTCGAGATCGCGATGCGCGCCGAGGGCTCGCCGGTGGTGATCACCTCCGGCGAGGTCACCTCGGTCTCGGTCGAGCCGGGCGCGGGCGGACGCCACGAGCTCGTCGTCACCGGGATGGACCTGTGCCACCGCCTGGCCCGGGTCACCCGGCGGCGCACCTTCAGCTCGATGAGCGACGCCGACATCGCCGGCCAGATCGCCTCGGAGTACTCGCTGCAGGCCGACGTCGAGGCCACCACGACAACCAACGACCTCGTCCTGCAGGCGAACGAGACCGACCTGGCCTTCCTGCGCCGCCGCGCCGCCCGCAACGGCCACACCGTCTGGATCACCGACCGCACCCTGCACGTGCGCCGGCGCCCGGCCGCGCAGCAGGTGCCGAAGGTCACCTGGGGGCAGAACCTGCTCGACTTCACCGTCCGGTTCTCCAGCATCGAGCGCGCCGACGAGGTGCACGTCCGCGGCTGGGACCCGGTCGGCAAGCAGGTCGTGGTGGGGCGCGCCGACCAGCCCGCCGCCACCACGGACGCGGCGGCCGCGGCCGAGGCCGACGACCAGGCCCGGAGCAGCTTCGGCCGGATCGAGCGCACCGCCGTGGCGATCACGGTCGGCGACCAGCGCGAGGCCGACGCGGTCGCGGACGCACTGCTGGCGCGGGCGGTCGAGGACGGCACGGTGCTGCGGGGCGTCGCGGTCGGCGACCCGGAGATCACCGCCGGCGCCAACCTCGACCTCGACGGGGTCGGCTCGCGGCTGTCCGGACGCTACCTGGCCACCGGCGTCACCCACCTGTACGTGTCCGGCAAGCCGTACACCACCCGGTTCGTCTGCGGGCCGCACCACCCGGCGGGCCTGGCCGACCTCGTCGGCGCGCGCGGGCTGCCGGCCGACCTCGCCGCGGTGACGCCGCACCTGCTGATCGGCGAGGTGACCAACACCTCCGACCCGCTCGGGCTGGGCCGGGTGCGGCTCCGGCTGCCCGCGGTCAGCACCGACGACGAGACCGACTGGGCGCGGATCGTCGCCCCCGGCGGCGGCCCGGACCGCGGCATCCAGTGGCTGCCCGAGATCAACGACGAGGTCCTGGTCGGCTTCGAGCAGGGCGACCCGGCCCGCCCCTGCGTCCTCGGCGGGCTGTGGAACCACGACGACACCCCGCCCGACGCCGCCGCGGCGACCGACAGCGGCACCGCGCGTTGGTCGCTGACCAGCCGCAAGGGCACGAAGGTGATCCTGCACGACGACCCCACCGAGAAGGTGGAACTGGTGGTGGCGAACTCGACCAGCACGCTGGTGCTCAGCGACGACGAGGTGCAGGTCGTCGGCGCCCGCAAGCTCACGATCGGCGCGCAGGAGATCGCGGTCGAGGCGCAGGGCCGGCTCAGCCTGAAGGGCTCCTCGGTGTCGGTGCAGGGCGACTCCGACGTCACCGTCAGCGGCTCCACGATCAGGCTCAACTAGGGGGAGGCATGGGCAAACCAGTCGCACGCATGAACGACCCGGTGACCGGCACCGACATCCACATCGTGCTGGTGCCCTCGGCGACCGGGACGGTCCCGACCCCGCTGCCGCACCCCTACGCCGGCCGGATCGTCGGTGGCTGCGTCACCTCGGTGCTGGTCAACGGCCAGCCGGTCGCCGTGGACGGCAGCACCAGCCAGCTGAACAGCCCGCACATCCCGCAGGGCGGCAGCTTCTCCCGTCCGCCGACCGGGACGGGCCGGGTGGTCGCCGGACCGTGCCGCGTGCTCGCCGGCGGCCAGCGGCTGGCCTGCCTCGGCGACCAGGTGATCACCTGCAACGACCCCGTCGACGCCCCCACCTCGACGATCACGGCCGCCTCGACGAACGTGGTGGCCGGATGAACACCGCAGCGGACCTGATCGGGACCGGCTGGGCCTACCCCACCCGGGTCGGTGCCGACGGCGCCGTGGCCCTCGCCGGCGGGACCCAGGAGATCGAGGGCGCGATCCGGTGCATCCTCGACACCCGGATCGGCGAGCGGGTGCTGCGTCCCGAGTTCGGCAGCCGGATCTGGGAGTCGATGTTCGAGCCGGTCACCGCCCGCACCCTCGGTGCGGTGGAGCAGGCGACCAGGGAGGCGATCACCCGGTGGGAGCCGCGGATCGTCCTGGAGTCGGTCGACGCCACCGCGGGCGAGGAGGACGGGCTGGTGCTGGTCGAGATCCGCTACAGCGTCCGCGCCACCAACGACCGGCGCAACCTCGTCTACCCGTTCTACACGATCCCGAGGGAGAACCGACGATGACGCTCCCCGTCCCGCGACTCGACGACCGCACCATGCAGGACATCGTCGACGAGGCCAAGTCCCGCATCCACCGGTACTGCCCGGACTGGACCGACCACAACGTCTCCGACCCGGGCGTGGCCCTGATCGAGCTGTACGCCTGGATGACCGAGATGATGCTGTACCGGCTCAACCAGGTGCCCGACCGGCTGTACCTGAAGTTCCTGGAGCTGATGGGGATCCCGCTGCAGGGGGCCAGTGCCGCCGTCACCGACCTGATCTTCCGGCTCACCTCCCCGCAGGCCGCCGCGGTCCGGATCCCGGCCGGCACCCAGGTGGCGACCGAACGGCTCAGCGATGCCGAACCGGTGGTCTTCCAGAGCACCCGCGACCTGCTGGTGCAGCCGCCGGAGCTGATCACCTGCGTCAGCCGCAGCGCGGGCAAGTACGCCGACCAGACCGAGCAACTGCTCGGCGGCGCCGGGCCGGTGGTCTGCTTCGGGTCGGTGACGCCGGGGGACGCGATCTACTTCGGCTTCGCCGAGTCGCTGGGCGCCAACCTGGTCCGGTTCACCGTGGTGACCGGTGCGGAGGGGGCCGGCGTCGACCCGACCCGCCCGCCGCTGCGCTGGCAGTCGTGGAACGGCACCGCGTGGGTGGACGCCGAGGTGATCGAGGACAACACGCTGGCCCTGAACGTCACCGAGGGCGGCGACCTCGTGCTCCTGCTCGCCCCCGAGCATCCGGCGCTGGCGATGGGGCAGTTGCGCGCGCACTGGGTGCGCTGCCGGCTGATGCCCACCGCCGACGATGAGCCGACGTACTCCCGCTCGCCGCTGCTGCACCACGTCGAGGTGGTCAGCCTCGGCGGCACCGCCCCCGCGATCCACGCCGAGACCGCGCCGGCGGAGTACCTCGGCACGAGCACCGGCGAGCCCGGCCAGGCGTTCCGGGTGGGCCGGTTCCCCGTGCTGCCGCGCCTGCCCGGCGAGCACGTCGTCGTGCAGGTGCCGCCGCAGAACCGTGACGGCGCCGCCACCGACGAGGCCTGGCGCGAGGTGGCCCACTTCGGCGAGGCCGGGGCCGACGACCCCGTCTTCACCTGGGACGACGCCAGCGGGGAGATCCGGTTCGGGCCGCAACTGCGGCTGCCGAACGGCCGGGTGCGCCAGTACGGCGCGATCCCCCCGGCGGACGCCCGGATCCGGGTCAGCGGCTACCGGCACGGCGGCGGCCGGCGCGGGAACGTGGAGGCGGGCACGCTGACGGTGCTGCGCACCTCGATCCCGTTCCTGGACTCGGTGACGAACCCGCGCGCCGCGACGGCGGGCGTGGACACCGAGACGATCGAGAACCTGAAGGTGCGGGGGCCGCTGAGCCTGCGCAGCGGCGACCGCGCGGTGACCGTGGAGGACTTCGAACGGCTGGCGCACGAGGCGGCCACCGCGGTGGGACGGGCCCGCTGCCTGCCCTCGCCGGACGACCCGTCCGCGGTCCGGCTGCTGGTCGTGCCGAAGGTGCAGGGGCCCGCCCGCTCGCTGACGCTCGACCACCTGATGCTGCCGGCCACCCTGGTGGACAGCCTCACCACCCACCTGGACGCGCGCCGGCTGCTCACCTGCCGGGTGCAGATCGCCGAGCCGCGTTACCAGGGCGTGATGGTGGTCGCCGAGGTGCGCCCGGTGCTCGGGATGCGGGCCGAGGCCGTGCGCGACGCGGCGTCCGAGGCGCTGTACGAGTTCCTGGACCCGCTGCGCGGCAGCACCCAGGGCACGGGGTGGCCGTTCGGCCAGACCCTCAGCGACGGCGATGTACACGCGCTGCTGCGCGGCCTGCCCGGCGTCGCCGGCGTCGGGCGCGTCTACTTCTTCATGGTCAACCCGCGCTCCGGCGAGGTGGACGGCCAGGAGCTGCAGCGACTCACCCTGCCCGAGGACGCCCTGCTGCTCTCGATGGGGCACCAGGTCATCGTGAACGAATAGGACGGAGCGTCATGCCTGGATGGCTGGTCGGCCAACTGCCGGAGGCGATGCAACGCCAGCAACTGCTGGCGGCATTCGCCACGGCCGGGGAGGACATCGCCGACTCGCTGCGGTTCCAGATCGCGTCCCTCGACGCCCAACTCGACCCGGCCACCGCGACCGACCCGATGCTGGAGTACGTGGCCGCCTGGTTCGGGTTCACCCTGGACGCCCGCACCGACGCCGACGTTCTGCGCAGGCTGCTCGGCGAGGTCGGCCGGATCGTCCGCACCCGCGGTACCCGCGACTCGCTGGCGGCGCTGCTGCGGGTGCTCAGCGGCGGCGAGGTCACGGTCCTGGATCCCGGCGGCGTCGTGGGGCCCGGCGACGACCTGCCGTCGGCCAACTCCACGGTGATGGCGCGGCTGGCCACCGCCGGACCGCTCGGGGTGGACCGGCTGACCGCCATCGCGTCCCGCGAACTCCCGGTGGGGGCTACCCTGCAACTCGTGGTGGAGACCGGCGATGACCAGTGAGACACCGGCGGTATGCCCGCAGTGCGCCCTGCCGATCCCCGCACCGCGTCCCGCGCTGTGCCCCCGCTGCCGGTACCCGCTGCTGCTGATCGAGCAGCACCCGCACCTGGAGGACGAGGCCAGGGACCTGCAGCGCCCGACACCGGAGCAGCCCGCCGACCGCACCATGATCGCCCCGCCGCCCGCAGTGCTGCCCGAGGGGGCCGCGGCCGCCGCCCCGCCGCCCGGCCAGCAACTGGTCACCTGCCCGCAGTGCGGGCTCGCGAACCAGCCCGACCGGGTCTGGTGCGAACGCTGCGGCGTCGACCTCACCGGAACGGTCACCCCGCCCGCACCGGCGCCCCCGCCGGAGGCGCCGGAGCCGCCGCCCCCGCGGAAGAAGTCGGTCTGGTCGTGGCTGTGGTTCCCGGTGGCGCTGGTGCTGGCGATCGCCCTCGGTGTCGGCGGCACGTACTGGCTCCTTCAGCCGCGGGTCGAGCCGTCCCCTTCCCCCAGCGCGAGCCCGAGCGAGTCGCCGCAGGCCCCCGCCACCCCGGTCGCCGCGGACGACATCAAGATCAAGACGTCCAGCACGCTGAAGCGCCCGGACAACAAGTACTCGCCCCGCAAGACCCTCGACGGGGACCCGACGACCGCGTGGAACAGCGACGGGGATGCGATCGGGCCGGAGGCGAAGGTCACCCTGCGCTGGACGTTCAGCTCGCCGATCCGGGTGGCGAGGATCGAGCTGTACAACGGCTACCAGCGCGACGAGGCCCGCTTCTTCGCGAACGGCAGGCTCGGCCGGGTGCGGATCATCACCGAGGACGGCGACAAGGTCGTCGACCTGGCCGACCGGATGGGGTCCCAGGAGATCGCCCTCGACTCGGGGCCGACGTCGTTCGTCGAGTTCCGGGTGCAGTCGGTGTACCGCGACGACACCACGAAGTACAACGACCTCGCCCTGTCGGAGATCCAGTTCTTCGGCCGGGAGCCCTAGGCCGCGCTCCGGTGCTGCCCGGAACGGGCGGGAACGCCCCGGTCACTCCAGCGCGGCGCAGATCGCGACGACGTGCACGGCGGTGGCGACCCAGCTGGAGTACGCCACCCGCGCCCGCCAGCCCTGGTCGATCTGGCCGGCCATGTCGGTGTTCGGGGCGGTGACCATCAGGTTGGCGACGCTGGGCGTGTTGAGCTGGGTGACCGGCGGCGTGGAGCCGGCCAGCGAGTTCGCCAGACCGGCCCCGCCGCCGAGCGACAGGGTGCCCGCAGGGCAGGTCGCGGCGAGTTCGACCACGTCGGTGCCCGCGGCCACGGGGACGGGCGTGTCGACCACCTGGTAGCCGGTCGGTGGCGGCGCGCAGTACACCGAGGCGATCGCAACCGTCGGCACCTGCGTGCTGATCACGGCCGTCCAGGAGTTCCAGTTGCCGCCGCCGACCTTCGACGGCAGCGACTCCTGCACCCACCCGTCGTCGGACTCGTTGACCAGGCCCGTGGTGGCGCCGCCGCCGTAGGGGACCTGGCCCGCGGGGCAGGACGCGGTGAGCATGCGCCGGCCCTGCGTCGGCGCGTCCTCCTTGGTGACGAACAGGCCGCCCCCGGCCGGAGGGGTGATGCACACGGCGATGTAGCGGGCGTGCAGCGCGGCGGGCGAGCGGGCGCTGATCGTCCACTTCGCCGGATCGGCGTTCTGCCGGATCGAGCGCAGGTAGGCCCCGGTCGTGTTGTCCTCGTCGACGAACCCGCCCGCGACCGCAATGGTGCCCTCCGGGCAGGCCACCGGGTGGTTGGCCCGCTTCTGCGGCTTGAGCGTGATGCTGTCGGTCTGGATCTGGACCGGCGGCGGCTTCGGCTCGACGGTCAGCGGCTGCTGGGTGATCGCCTTGCCGCCCGCGCTCGACACGGTGAGCTTGACGACGTACGAGCCGGCGTCCAGGGTCGGGGAGAACGACGGCTGGGTCGAGTTGCTCACGGTGAGGCCGTCGGTGTTCACGATCTCCCAGTTGTACTCCTCGACGGTGTCGTCCACCTTGGCGGTGAAGGTGACCTTCGCGCCGCCGACCGGGGCCGCCGGCTCGACGCGGATCTGGGCCGCGGCGGGCGGCTGCTGGCCCTGCGCGCTGGTCTCGACGGCCGTGGGGATCGGCGGCGCGACGGTCGGCACCACTTCGGGCTTGGCGAGCATGCCGCCGACGAGGATCGAGGCGGCGGTCACGCCGACGACGAGGACGACCCCGAGCGCCCGGGCGACGCCGGGCGGGATCCGGGGGGTGACGAGCATCCGCGCCCCGGCCGGGATCCGGCGGTCGGGGGTGCGGCTGTCGGTCGCCGACACCTTCACCTGCACCTGCTGGGCGGAGCCGAGCAGCCGTCGGGGCAGCCGGACGCTGGCCTGGGCGCTGCCCTGGCTCAGCGGCGGCACCGCGAGCACCGGGGGCGTCACCTCGATCCTGGCCTTGCCGCGTTCGTCGCGGACGTCGAGGCTGAGCTGGCAGTGGCTGTTGCCGGTGTTGCGGGCCGTGATCGTGAACACGCCGTGTCCGGCGCCCTCGATCACCTCGGGGTAGACGCTCACCTCGACACCGGTGACCGGTTCGACCTCGACGGCGAGCTCGGCGATCCGCGACACCTCGGCCCGGACGGTCGAACGCACCCGCACCCCGATCCGGTACGTGCCGGCCCGCACCGCCGAGTTCTCGGGCAGCGCGACCGTGACCCCGACCTCGCCCGACTCGCGGGGACGCAGCTTGGTGGGCTCGGCGGGCGCGCGGGCCATGCCCTCGGCGGGCAGCCCGAGGAGGTCCACCACGTAGTGCTCGACGATCGAACCGGTGTTGTGAATGCCCACGCTGAAGCTCGCGCTGCTGCCCGGGCGGAGCTTGAGCGAGGCTGGGTTCACCTGCACGGTGAGCTCGAAGGCCATCGTCCCTCCTCGGCGGGATCCGCTTACCCACAGGCTCGCACGCCCGCCCCCGCACGTCCATCCAGTGCCCGAAGGGCTGCGCTTGTGGGAGCCGGACGGGAGCCCGCCCCAGCCGGCGTCCGCGACCCTCAGCGGTCGGTGGCGAGTGCCCGCTCGATCGCGGCGTAGGTGGCCTCGACCGCGCCCGGTTCGCTGGGCACGACCACCGCGGCCGGCCGCGTCCGGAGCAGCTCCCGCAGCCGGTCGTACAGGGCGGCGAGGAACTCCGGGCCACCGAGCCGGGCGACGAGCACGCGGTTGTACTCGTCCCACTCCGACGCGTCGGGACGGCGCTCGAACCGGTCCAGCGCCTCCGGCCGGTCGGGCAGCAGCACGACTTCGCGGAAGGTCGCGCCCGCGTCGCGGGCGACCCGCTCGAACGCCTCGATCTCGCCGGTGGTGGTCAGGAGTTGCGGCAGCACGACGTCCCGGCCGCCGGTCAGGTGGGCCGCCGCCATGGCCAGGGCCACCGGCCGCAGCACGTCGTGGGTGCTGCCGTCCCCGTCCCGCCAGCCGCCGACCAGCGGGTGCAGGTGGTCGATGTCGAGGTTGAGCGTGCCCGGGTGCCGTCCGGCCCACAGCGCGGACAGCGTCGACTTGCCGACCGCGGGCGGGCCGTTGAGGTGGATCAGCGTGGGCGGCACGGCGCGCCCTCAGCCGAGCACGGGCCCGGCGTCCGCGATCAGGTCGCGCATCGTCCGGATGGCGGCGCGCAGCCGGTCGCCGATCGCGCCGTCCGTGGCCCCCTCCGGGTTCGCCATGGCCGAACTGAGCGCGCCGAGGATGATCCCGAACGCGACCCTGGCCCGCTGCGGGTCGCCGTCGCGCTGTTCGATCAGGACGTACAGCGGCTTCAGCCGGGTGATGGTCTGGGTCCAGAACTCCATTCCCAGGCCGGGCTGCTGGCGCAGCAGCGCCTTCACCTGCGGGTAGTCGGTCGGCAACTGCACACTGCGGGCGACCAGCTCGCAGGCGTCCCCGATCAGCGGGCCCGAGGCGGCGAGGAACCAGTCCCGGTCCGCGTCGCCGATGTCGGCGACGAGCAGGTCGAACGCGGCCGCGATCTTGCTCGGGTAGTAGTTGAAGAACGTCCGCGGCGAGACCCCCACCTCGGCGCAGATCTCCTCCACGGTCACCTCGTTCGGCCCCCGCTCGGCGACCAGGCGCAGCGCGGTGGAGTGGATCGCGTTGCGGGTGGCCGTCTTCTTGCGCTCCCGCAGCCCGGTGCCGACGTCGGCGGCCGTGTCGGCGGTCATCCGATCGCCTCCAGCATCTCCGACTTCTCCTCCAGCGCCGAGCGCGTGCGCAGCGGCGGCACCCGGTAGAAGCAGGCGATCACGAACGCCACCAGCATCACGCCGAACCCGACCCAGTAGATGGTCACCACCGAATCATTGAAGCCCACCATGAACGGCTTTGTCAGCCGCGGGTCGGCCCCGGTGAGGAAGGACGTGTCGGAGGTGCTGGAGTCGGTGTTCACGTCGCTGGACGCGGCGTCGCCGTTCCTGATCGTCTGCACCATGGTCGGCGCGAGCTCGTCCACCACCGCCCACCGCTGCACCGGGTCGGACCAGTCGACGACCAACTGGCCGTCCTGCACGCTGAGGCCGCGCTCCAGCGCCACCGACTGCAGGGCCTTTTCGTAGGCCTCCGGCAGGGCCTTCCGCACGGCCTTGTTGATGATCTTCTCGACCTTCGACAGCTTCTTGGCGCCACCGGCGAGCTTCTGGCTGCCGTCGGCAGCCGCGGCGGCGCCGGACGGGATCGCGCTGCCCTTGCCGGCCGCGGTCTTGAGGCCGGTCGCGAGCTGCTGGGTGCCGGACGCGAGCTGTTTCAGCCCGGACGCCAGGCCCGGCTGGCCACCGCCGCCGTTCAGGTAGCCGCTGGTGGTGTACACGCTGGTGCCGAGCGCCTTCATGGCAGAGGCCATCGCGGCCTGGTCGTCGGCGAGCTTGTCGCAGGCGGCGCTGTCGCCGTCCGCGCAGTCGGACTGGTCGCCGGACATCTTCGTGAGCGCCGACTGCAGGCTGTTGAAGTCGCTGGTGGCCTGCCTGGCCTCCTTCGCGGCACCCTGCTCGGCCTTGCTGACCTTGTTCAGGCCGGTGGCGAGCCTCTGCGCACCCGTCCCGATCTGGCCGACGCCGTCGACGAACGCGCCGGTGCCGGTGCTGAGCTTCGCCAGGCCGGAGCTGAGCGCGGAGATGCCGTCCCCGATCTTGCCGGTGCCCTGGGCGGCCTTCTTCGCGACGGCTGCGGTCACCTTGGCGCGCACGGCGGTGCGCACCTGCTTCTTCACCTCCTTGGTGGCGTCGGCGAGGTTCTCCTCCACCGTGTCCTTCACCTTGTCGGTGATCGGCGTCCACATCTTGTCCATGATCGCCGCGTTCGCCGGGTCGTTGGCGACCGTCGGGTTGAGGGCGGCGTCGAGGGCGGCCCAGGTCGTCCGCTCGTCGGTCATCGCGTTCGAGATGTTCGTCGGCAGGATGGTGAACAGCAGCGACAACATGATCGCGGTGCCGAGCGTGCCGCCGATCTGGCGGAAGAAGGTGGCCGAGCTGGTGGCCACGCCGATGTCCTTCGCCTCCGCCGCGGCCTGCACGGCCATGGTCAGGGTCTGCATCAGCTGGCCGAGACCGGCGCCGATGATGAACATGGCGATCGC